>JBOFIW010000139.1:0-7978 GCA_051650365.1 Vibrio sp.
GGGATTGCCTACACGTTAGCCGCAATGGGTGAGCAGTTTGAGCATATTATTGATGTGACCTTAGCTTATCCCGATAACCGAGCAAAACCGTTTCGTGATTTATTGATGGGGCGTATGCAGCGTATTGTGGTGCACATCGACTTGCTACCGGTTGATGCTCAAGTGCAAGGTGATTACTTCACCGATAAGCAGTTTAAACGTCAGTTTCAGCTCTGGTTGAGCGAGGTGTGGCAGCGTAAAGATCAGCGTTTAGAGCAAATTTATAAAGTCGATTAGCGCTGAGATGTTGCTAAAGTGAAGGGAGCCATTGGCTCCCTTCGTCTTTTACTCAAAACCGAATCATGGGTTGAGATTACTTCAGCGTCAGCAGGTAGTTTACTAGAGCAAAATATTCGTCGAGAGATTTGACGGACTGACCTTGTACCAAATAACGGTTGTTAACAACAACGGCAGGTACACCCGTTAGGCCACTATCTTGGAACTGTTTATCAAAGCGGCGCACCATAGAGTCAACCGCAAAGCCGTTGTAGGCTGCATCAAACTTCGCTGCATCAACGCCTTCATCTAGGAAAATTTGGCGCAGTTCTTGTTCATCTTTTGGTGGCTTACGTAGAGTGTGAATGCGGTTAAACATCACCGGCACCATTTTATCTTCCACTTCCAGTGCAATCATGGTCGCGTACGCTTTGCTCATTGCTTTCCCCATAGCGCCTCCCATAAAAGATACATGGTTTTTCTGGAGTTTGGCGCCTTCAGGCAACTGCTGTTTTAATTGAGCAATGATAGGTTCGAAGGTATTACAGTGTGGGCAGTAGAATGAGAAAAACTCACTCACGACTGGGGAAGAGGATACTGGTGTTTTAAGAACTTGGTAGTGCTCGCCTTCTTTAAATTGAGCGGCATAGGCTGAAACGCTTAACATTACGGTTGCAGCGAGTGCAAACAGCTTTTTCATTTTTTTCTCCATTGAATTTTATTGTGTTTGCTTACCACTGCGGTTGCAGTGATAGCGGTGATTCCTGTAGAGCGGCAATTTGCTCTTTAAACGCGAGAATCTGATTTTCCCAGTATTTCGCATCGTTAAACCAAGGAAATGCTACCGGAAAAGCCGGATCTTGCCAGCGTTTTGCGAGCCATGCCATGTAGTGCACCATGCGTAGACCACGTAAAGGCTCGATTAGTTTCAATTGCTGGGGATTAAAATCGCAAAACTCTTGGTAGCCTTCCAAAACGATGTCTAATTGAATCAGTTTTTCTTGGCGATCACCATGTAAGAGCATCCAGAGATCCTGAACTGCTGGGCCGTTGCGTGCGTCATCCAGATCGACAAACGTTGGGCCATCACGCCATAAAATATTACCGGGATGGCAATCTCCGTGCAGACGGATCTGAGGTTGGGTGGGTACCCAATGCTGCTTGATTTCCGCGATCAAGAGATCAAGATCATGAAAAAATACCCGCTGCAAATGAGCAGGAATGCAGTGACTGTACTCCAAAGTATGTCTTGGTTGGTGTAAGTATTCATCCAACGACAGGGTTGGGCGGTGGAGAAAGGGTTTACTTGCTCCAACTTTGTGAATGCGACCCAAGAAGCGACCAACCCATTCTAAGTGTTCTTCGTTATCCACTTCGTATTGACGACCGCCCATGCTGGTAAACAGGGCGAAACGGTAGCCTTGGTAGTGATGCAGAGTGGCACCATTGATGTTCAATGGCGGAACGATTGGAATCTCTTCTTGCTCTAGTTCTAAAGCGAAATCGTGCTCTTCTTGGATTTGTTCGTTAGTCCAGCGCTGGGGGCGATAGAACTTCACCACAAAGCGACGGCGTTCTTCATCGGTAAACTGGTAAACGCGGTTTTCGTAGCTGTTGAGTGCTAAAAAACCGGATTCAGCACGAATACCGATACTTTCCAGTGCGTACCAAATTAGGTCGGGAGTCAAAGCATCAAAGTGAAAAGTGGCTTGGGTCATCGAATAAAAAGGGCTCATTACTGAGCCCTTTACCATGCTGGTGGTTGTCAGAGCTTTTGAATAAAACGGCTCTCGACTTCAAGGGTAAATTGGTGGCTTTCATCGTGCAGTATAAACTGAATTGTTGCCACCGCAGAGCTGAGATTTTCAGGTTTGACGCCAAGACTCATGGGTAGGTTAAACACTTCACCGGGTTGGACAACGATGGTTTGTTTGCCGTACCAAGAGACCTGACTGAGTCCTTTAACTGAAAGTTGATAAGTTTGTGCTTGTTGAGTTTTATTGATCACTTTCAGGTTATATGTGTTTTCAATTTCACCGGAGCTGTTGGTTCTAAATAGTTGAGTGCGGTCACGTAACACCGAAAGGCCAGCCGGATCAACAGCTGCTACTTGGGCAAAGAACAAACCCACCATTATCAGCAATACCGCTCCGTAGCCAAGCAGTTTGGGGCGCAGTACTTTAGTTTGTTTACCTGAAAGACGGTGTTCGGTGGTGTAGCTAATGAGCCCTTTTTTGTAACCCATGCGTTCCATGGTGTTATCACAAGCGTCAATACAAGCGCCACAGTTGATGCACTCATACTGTAGACCATCTCGGATATCGATCCCTGTCGGGCATACTTGTACGCAGAGATCACAATCAATACAGTCACCTAAGCCAAGCTCTTTAGGATCCATCTTGCGTGAACGAGGGCCGCGTTGTTCGCCCCGTGCGGCATCGTAGCCAACAATAAAGGTATCTTTATCGAACATGGCTGATTGAAAGCGAGCATATGGGCACATGTGGATACACATAATCGAACGCATCCAACCAGCATTACCGTAAGTGCAGATGGCAAAAAATAACACCCAGAATACAGGCCAGAACGTGGCATTGAAGGTAAAGAAATCGATTACTAGGGCACGAATAGGCACAAAGTAACCGACAAAAGTGAAGCCTGTGACTAAGGCAATCGCAAGCCATGCAAGGTGTTTGAGAGTTTTTCGGGCTGCCAGCGCTGCGGTTATTGGGCTACTGTCTTGTTTACGCCTTTTGTTGGCATTACCCTCAAGTTTTTCTTCAAACCAGATGTACATGAAAGTCCACACGGTTTGTGGGCAGAGATAACCACACCAGACTCGACCTAAAAAGGTGGTGATGAAAAATAGGCCAAAGGCGGCGATCATCAACAGCAGTGCGAGCAATGTGAGATCTTGTGGGTAGAGAGTGGTGCCAAAAAAGTTGAATTGTTGATTCCCGATATCAAGTAAAATTGCTTGTCGATCTCCATATGAGATCCAAGGGATTAACCCAAACAGTAGCAGCAGAAACCAGCCACCATAGCTACGTAGCTTCTGGTAGGCTCCTTTACTTTCACGAACATAGATGCGATTGCTAGGGTTAAAGCGATCTCCCTCTTGTCCCTTATGGGTTTTTGGGTTGAACACTTTAGGAGTCACATCTTTTACATCTATTTTATCCTGACTCATGACACGATCCTTTTCAGGCATTTGGTACGATTTCTGTTGTTCGCACTCAAATGCATTGCTCATTCCCTCGGTGATAAAAATGTAGTGAGGGGGGCTGATAGTTTTTTAGGTCGCAAGTATAGCTTCAATCACGTGCTTATTTCTTTAAGACTATCAACCTTTAACAACAAGCTTCCTTACATTTCTTCACTCTATTAACGATCCAATAAAAAAGCGGCTTGTGCCGCTTGTACTTTTTTCAACCCTTCCGTAGGAGGGAACTTATTTGATGACACCACGTGCGCGCAAAATGGCGGTTTTAAAATCATCTTCATAATCTTTCTTTAGCCCTGGAATCACTTCATCTTTAGCACTATTGCGCATTTTTAGATGGTAGATCAGCACATCGTCAGTGAGATCTTCGAGTGCACCCTGATAGCCAGCTTCTTGGGCAAGTTTAATCAGAAATTGAATGAGGTTGAGTTCGGAATCTTTGTGCCACTCGGGCTCAAGCAGTTGTAGTAGTTCTTCTACACGATGGCATTTCATGACTTTCTCCACAATTTTTATAGTGATTTGTGGTTAAAGGTATCAAAAGTGCTGAGCAATACCAATTTATTAACAAGAAAAAAGCGCAGGATTACTGCGCTTTCTAATTAAGCTGCCTGAACCACTTTGGTCTCGGGGGATGCGGTCAACGCATTTCTTTCAACCAGCGTGGGGGCTGTTGCTGTTTTTTTCGCAACGGGAGCCACGGCAAAACCACTGCGGCGACGCATTGCACTACGGTTTGTATGTGAAAACCTGACGGTAGCTGGGCGCATTACATAACCTAACTGTCAGGCATATCCATTGCCGATGTTAAACCCTGAATCATTATGAGTGGATGTTAATAACGGACGTTATTTCGATTCACTCTTTTGGCGATTGCCGATCCGAACAATGAGACAGGAATACTGATATGCGTTCATATCGCAGATAGAGTAGCACCAGTTGCTAAAATGATCGATAGTTGACCATTTTTGCGTCACATTTATTTTCAATTGCGTGGGTTGAGGGAGGTTAGGTTTAGCCTTTACTATGCAATTCTCACCACAGGAGGTGTGTATGTCGTTTATCAAGAAAACCCTCGCCAGTTTTGGAATTGGGGCTGCTAAGGTTGATTCTGTGTTGCAGCAGGAAGTGCTCTATCCTGGTCAATCTGTGAAAGTCATTATTCATGTTTATGGCGGAGCAACGGCTCAAGAGATTGATAACATTGAACTCAAACTTTGTTGTCGTTATATCGCAGAAGCAGCTGAAGATCGTGGCCAGCAGCAAGGCCAGCAAATTCGCCGCATTCCTCATACCTATACGCTAGCCAGTTGGTCTTTACCCTATGCTTTCACCATTGAGGCGAGTGAAACACGTGATTTTGAGATCGAACTTGCGATCCCTTGGAACACACCGCTCACAATAGGAGATGCCAAAGTTTGGCTAGAAACGGGACTGGATATCTCAATGGCGTTAGACCCTACGGATAAATATATTCTCACCGTGCGCCCAGATCCTTTAATGGATAGCATTTTTAATGCTCTGGAAGCACAAGGGTTACGTTTACGTCAGGTGGAGTGCGAGCAAGCTAAAGGGTTTGCTCTCCCGTTTGTTCAAGAATTTGAATTTGTGCCCACCACGGGGGTTTTTCACGGTCGTTGGCGAGAGGTGGAAATCGTCGCTTACCGTGATAAAGATTCGCTGCAACTTTGGTTTGAGGTGGATCGCTATCAGCGTGGCGCATCAGGCATGCTGGCGAGCCTATTAGGGCGAGGAGAATTGAAGCGCCATTTAACGTTATCTGCCCATACTTCCCCACAAGAAGCAGGGGAAAGAGTATTAGCTTTTTTGGATAATCACAGTTGATAAAATACGCCAACTTTTAGCTAACACTTGTAAGCTCAATGTGACATACTGATGCCATGTTTCCGGTTCGGGTTAGGTATGTATGTCGAACAGTTATGCTTTTAAGGAAGAATTAGCCAATGCCATTAGCCATGGCGTTGGCCTTATTTTAGGAATAGTTGGTTTAGTTCTGTTGCTAGTGAAAGCCATCGATCATCAAGCCGATACGTTGACTATTGCTAGCATGAGTATTTATGGCGGCAGCATGATTGCGCTATTTCTAGCTTCCACGCTTTATCATTCCATCCCTTATCGGCGTGCTAAGCGCTGGTTAAAGACCTTTGACCATTGTGCTATCTATTTGCTGATTGCGGGTAGTTATACGCCGTTTTTATTGGTGAGTTTGAGAACGCCATTGGCGGTTGGGTTGATGATAGTGATCTGGTCGCTCGCCCTGATTGGTATTTTGATGAAGATTGCTTTTGTCTACCGTTTCAAAAAACTCTCCTTGGTGACTTATCTGACCATGGGTTGGTTATCTCTGATCGTGATTTATCAGTTGGCGATTCATCTGGATGTTGGTGGTTTGACTTTATTAGCGGTAGGGGGGCTGATCTATTCACTCGGAGTTATTTTCTATGTGGCAAAGCGCATTCCCTATAACCATGCAATTTGGCACGCTTTTGTGCTAGCGGGTTGTGCGTGCCATTTCTTGGCGATATATCTTTATGTTGAACCGATTTAGCACCTTGGATATGAGCTAGAGGGTTAGCGCGTTTCGATCTCTTTGATAGTGGCATGCAGAGTGTACTGACTCTGTTCTACAAGATTCAACTCAAGGGGTTTCCCTTCCACTGAGGTATGTGGGCGCAAATAGGTTTCGGCCATGCGTTTTATCGACTGCCAAATGGTTACTTCTTGCTCTTCACTCCAGTCCCCCTGCGCATCTTGTACACGAACAGCCAAGCGAATAGCAATTACCGATTGACTGCTTTGGTTAGTAATGGTGCTGCTGAGCTTCAATTGCCCGTGATCGTAGCGTGGTGTACTGAGCACGACATCGACACCGGAATCACTCAACTGTAATACTGGACGGTTGTCCCCAATCGTTACAACCACATTGGTTAATGTTGGTTGGGAGAGCAGTGGGGTGGCATATACTGCGTGAGATTTGCTGGCTGAGTTTCCTTCTGGCGCGATTGCGGTGTAGTGCCAAGTAAAATCATCATTGAGTTGTATGGTGCGGCCATCCTTCAATTGCACGATTTCTCCGGCTGCTGCGAATGTTGAGAGGCTAACTAAACTGGCAACCAGTACGAAATGTTTCATCATGCTTCCTTTTTAATGTCGCCAGAATGCGGGGAAAAACAGCACTAAGATGGTCAGGATCTCCAAGCGCCCCATCAGCATGCCTAAGCTTAATAACCATTTTGCGGCATCGGGTAGGGAGGCAAAGTTACCCGTTGGGCCAATCACATTGCCCATACCGGGTCCCACGTTAGCTACCGCAGTCACAGCACCTGAGATGCTGGTGATTGGATCTAGTCCCATGGCTGAGAGTCCGCCTGCTAATAGCACTATGGTGATAAAAAAGGTTAAGCCGAACGCAACGACAGAGCGGATGACCTCTTCGTTGACTGGACGCTGGTTATAACGCTGAATGAAAATACCGGACGGGTGAACTAAATTGAGTAGTTGTTTTTTCAGCAGTGCCATTGCGATTTGAAAGCGAAACACTTTAATCCCACCTGAGGTTGACCCCGAGCAGGCCCCCGCCATTAACAGGAACGCAAAAATGGTGGAAGGGAGTGCTCCCCAAGCGGTGAAGTCTTCCAGACCAAACCCTGTGGTGGTAACGACTGAGACAATGTTGAACATTGAAACACGCAGCGCATCGAAAATCGCGTAGTCATTTTTCAACCACAGCCAAGTGGTGACAATTAGGCTTGAGATCATAAATAGCCAGAAAAAGCCGCGTACTTGTTCATCTTTAAACAACGCGCGTGGGCTCTGTTTACGTAGCGCTTGCACAAACAATAAGAATGGCAAGCCGCCGAGAAACATAAACAGGGTTGCAACCCAATGTGCACCGTGGGAGAAGCGATTCATTGAGCTATCACTGGTGGAATAGCCACCGGTGGAGAGTGTGGTAAAAGCGTGGTTAATCGCCTCAAATGGAGTCATTCCTGTCGCGATATAACCCATGAAACACAGCCCTGTCAGTACCAGATAGACAACGACAATGTTTTTCGCCACCGTTTTAGCGCGTGGGCTACTTTTATCAGACCAGTCAGACGACTCAGTTTGGAACAGCTTCATTCCACCCACGTTGAGCATTGGCAGTACCGCTACCGCCATTACAATAAAGCCCACGCCGCCTAACCATTGCAGTATTGAGCGCCATAGTAAAATACTAGGGGGCATAGAATCTAAACCACTGAGTACGGTTGATCCGGTGGTCGTGAGACCGGACATGGTTTCAAAATAGGCGTCAGTAAAGGTGATGTGGTTGATAAACACAAAAGGCAGCGCAGCAAAGGCGCTGGCAATTGTCCAAACCAAGCTGGTGATCAAAAACATATCGCGCACGTTTAACCGAAAACTGTCAGTGCGACCAATACTTAAACAGAAAAAAGCGACAAGGTGGGTGATGATCACTGCTTGTGCAAAATCGAG
>JBOFIW010000140.1:0-6489 GCA_051650365.1 Vibrio sp.
CATCACTCACTGAGAATGAATGATGTGAGAGAAAAGCGCTATAGCGGTCACACCAGTCGTATAGCTTAACGCGTCCAATTGGCATTTCACCAGCATGGTAAGTGGTGAATTGACGCATAGATAAACTGGAGAAACGCACTGCGAAACGGCTCAGTAAACTTGCCTTATATCCATGGGCATGAACCCACATGGGCTGATAACGATGAAACGCAGCAAGCAAGGCTTGGCTCAATAAGTGCTGAGGAGCTAAATCGCTGAGAATACAATATGGAATCGCCATGTCGCGCAGTTTTTCTAGCAAAGGCGAGTTGTTAGGGTAACGTTGTAAAATCACGATCACTACAGATTGTTCATATTTTTGTAATCCTTGAGCTAACTGCAACACATGGCTTTCGATGCCACCAAACACTCGGCTGTCGATCAATAGCCATAGGCGATGCTCAAGCGCAGCACAGGGCTGTAAAGCGTTAAGAGTGTTTGGCTTCATCTTGTTCCCACGCCATTTTTTTACGGTAAACCGTGGAGGGGCTTAATTCGAGTAACACGGCCGCATTGATGACATTACCATCACAAAAATCAATGGCTTGCTGAATCGTTTCTCTCTCTACCTGCCACATAGGGCGAATGGCCACAGAATTATTATGAGCCGGAGTGCTGCTTTCACGCGGGACACTTTCTGCGAGTGAAGAGGCAAATTTCTCTGGTGTGGCCGTTTGAAGTGGCAGGTCACTTTCCGGTTCATGGAATGTGGCGGCTTTATGGAAGATAGATTCAGCCGCTACATTAACCGAGGAGATAGGGGGCATAGAAACACTATTTTTAGCGAGTATTTGGTTGGGCAGATGTTCAGGTTTGATGGTTTTTTCGTTATTGAGTACAACGATATTGCGGATCACGTTCTGCAATTGACGTACGTTGCCCGGCCATGGATAGCTTTTGAGGATTTTTTGCGCATCACGGTTAATTTCGGTGAAGCGTTTTTTATCTTGTTTGGCATATTGAGCTAAAAAGTGATTGGCGAGCACGACAATGTCGGTGCCTCTATCGCGCAGTGGTGGCATCTCGATGGGAATGACATGCACACGGTAGTAAAGATCTTCCCGAAAACGTCCTGCTTGTACTTCTTCTAGTGGTTGACGATTGGTTGCAGCAATGATTCGTACATCCACCTTTTGCTCTTTATCGGAACCCAAAGGTGTAAAGGCGCCTGTTTGTAGGAAACGCAGCAGTTTTTTTTGCATCTCCAGTTCCATTTCACACAGCTCATCGAGAAATAGTGTGCCACCATCAGCCTGAGATGCGGCTCCTTTACGATCGGTTGTGGCTCCTGTAAAGGCTCCGCGGGTATGTCCAAAAATCTCGCTTTCCAATAAATCTCTTGGAATAGCCCCGCAGTTAAGAGCAATAAAAGGTTTATCACGGCGTTGGCTTTGGTTATGAATGGCTTGTGCACACACCTCTTTACCTGTACCGCTCTCACCAATAATAAATACGCTAGCGTTGGTGGGAGCAACGGACTCAATCATGTTGTAGACCGATTGCATAGGCAGTGAAGATCCAATAAAGCCATGAAATCTTTCGCGTTCTAAGCGTTGTTCTAAATCTTCGACTAAGGAAGCCAGTTTAGAACGTTGCAAATGAAGATGGATTGAAGTTTTTAAACGCTCGGCTTTAATCGGCTTTTCAAGAAAGTCTTCTGCCCCTTTATGCAGAAGGTTTACAGCAATATCTACAGACCCATGAGCTGTTGCGATGATGACGGTAGTGGGAATTTCATGTTCATTAATCCAATCGAGGATCTCCTCTCCTGACATATCGGGCAGTTTTAAATCGAGTATGAGCAGTTCTGGCGGGGTTCGTTGTAAGAAATGAATCGCCTCACGACCTGTTTCAACATGAAAAAGGTCAAAAGGTTCGTCCTTAACGTATTGTTTATACAAAATGGCGAGCGAGGTGGAATCTTCCACTAAAAGCACTTTGGGTCGCATCTTTTATCCTTAGTCTTACTCTAGATCGTCCAGCGTTAAGGTGTAGGCTCACGCAGTTTGGGTAGCATTGATATGCAAAGCGTTTCTATTTTTTATAGTACAAATTCTCAAATCGCGAAAGTGCGTGCTTTAAGGCTCAAACCCCAGTTCTAAACGCTGTTGGCTAGCGATCAGTGAGCGGTGGGCAATACGGACCAATCTGGGGTATAGGGCCGTTGCATCATGCCATTGTTGCTTTTGGCAATAACGCTCCATTTCACGAGCACAGCGTGATAAATGACGGTTGCCTAACGCAAGAGAAGCGCTACCGAGAGTATGAAGTTCAAACTCTAAAGCGGCGTGATCGGTGAGTTGTATGGCTGTTTCTATGTGCTGTAAGCGTATTTGGCTCTCCTCAATGTAGCTAGTCAGCAGCATGGGCATGATGCTGATATCGGTATCTTGGATCACTTGTTGGATGATGGTTTCATCAATCCATTCGGCAGCATCGAGATCATGGATAGGGTCGTACATGGTAATTCCTCTAACAAACAATAAATAATGTTGCTTAGGTGTAATTAGAGAGTAAATCACTACCGAGAATGCTACGGATCCAATGTTCTCTCCACCGTTTTGGGATAAATGAGAGCCGATTGATTTCTCGAATTAGCTCTAAACGCAGAGGTGGCTGATCACGGGCATTCAAAATGGTACCAAGTAGAGAAATCTGCTCTGAAGCGAGTAACTCAATGGCTTTTTGCACTTGTTGAGTGGTAGTTCTCCCGCTCATCACCACTAACACGGTTTTGTCACAAGCACTTGCAACACTCTGAGCCGGAATGTTGTTTTTGTTCAAATTGAGGATAGGAGAGGTGTCAATAATAATCCGCTCATATTGAGTGAGCCATTGTTGAACTACCCGACTCAAGGTGTTGGGGTCTTTATAACTGAGTTGTAATGCTCTTTCTTGTGGCACACTGACTCCTGTAAACAGCTGGTGGGTTTCACGATTTTCAACCCATTGTCGGCCATTGGGGGCGCTGAGCATTTCTACTTCTTTAAAGGCGGGTTTAAACATGTTGAGATCCACCAACAAGGCATCATGACCCGCAAGCAGATAACGCTCCGTAAGCGCACTAGCAATTGAGGTTACCCCTTCACCAGATTGGCATGACGTAATACACAAGGAGCGACAATTGGCTAACTCTGCGGCAAGGTAAATTTGCTCAATTTCGGCGTGCGTGGCGGGGATCATGCTACAGCGCTCCTATCAGTAGGATAGTGGTGGTGATGCGTAAAACATCATCAATACTTTCGCGAGTTTTCTCCAATAGGCTTTCACTGCGATCTGGAATGTAAATGGTGTCTCCCGCGCGTAATACTGGCAGGGCATAAAGGTTCGCTGTTTTGCTAAATTCAATCAGGTCGAAGGTACGTGCCTGCCCCTGACAGCAAGACATATTCACTATGGTGATTTTCTCTAGATAGGCCGATTGGCTCGGGCCACCCGCTTCGGCCAAAATATCGAGAATCGTCATGGTGTCACTGAACACATAACGCCCCGGTTTATTGATTGCGCCTAATACTCTCACGGTGGATTCTTTGGTGTTATCCAGCCAATTCCGGTTCTTCTCTGGGATGTAAATAGTGTCTCCGGTTTTGATTTCAGGCAGTAAGCTCTCATCTCCCGTTTCAAAATATAAGGCGAGATTGAGTTTACTGACTCTGGCATAAGGCTTGTCTCGATGAGTCACACGCAAGTTGTGCAGATCCGCATCCTTGGTTGGGCCATCGGCAGCTGAAAGAATGTCCAGAAAATGCATATCGTTGTTAAAACGATAACGGCCGGGAGCATTGACTTGCCCCAACACATAGATGGAAGCATCCGATGCTTGACGAACCCATTGTGATTTGTTGTCCGAAGGGTCTTGAGGAAGATCGTGTATGCGAATGATGGTGCCGGCTTGAATATTCGGCAGTTGACTACGCGGTGCGCCGTTTTGAATGAACGCATCCAAATCGAATACCTGCATTGGCTGACCATTCATTGCAATCTCAATACGGGAGGTATCCGCTCTTAGGGTGGGGCCCCCGACGTGTGCCAATAGATCCATCAGATTCATTTCATCAGACCATTCAATGCGCCCCGGCCTAACCACCTCACCAATCACATTAACTGCCCGATCCGGTGCCACTTTTAGCCACGACTTGTCATTCATATCGGTTTTTTCCGGTACAAAAATCGCGTCACCGGATTGAATGGCGGGTGGCGCTGTGTTAGTGAGCCCTTCGGTGAAAGCGGTTAAATCAAAGCGGGTTACTTGACCATTGGCTTTGATGACTCGAATTTGTCGAGCTTCAGCAAAACGGGTTGGGCCACCGGCATTGGCTAAAATGTCCATAAAGGTTGCTCCCGGTTTGCCTTCAAAGGCACCCGGTCTGGCGACTTCTCCCATCACATACACCATATTGGCTCCTGCCTTAATTTCTTCCTCCTGTTTGGGGACAAACACTGTCGTTCCCGGAGAGAGGATCGGAAGTAAAGCTTCATTACCCGAATCAAGGTATTGTTTAAGGTTGAATAGTTTAGGGTTGTTATCGCTGATCACTCGGATCTGCTCAACGGCGGCATAACGTGTCACACCGCCAGAACGCATCAAAATGTCCACCAAATTGGTATTGGCTTGATAGGAGAATGAGCCGGGTGCATTCACCTCACCGAAGACTTTGATGGCCATCTTGGAGTCCGCACTGTCCCCCGCATTGGCCAGTTTGGCTGCGTCAAACTCTTGTTCGATATTGCCGACGATCGGTGAAGCAGGCACAAAAAGTATATCGGTAGATTCTAGCTGGGGGAGGATGCTTTCATCGCCGCTATCGAGAAACGCTTTGTAGTTGAAGACGATTTTTTCGTCTTTACGTTTGAGCTGAAGCTTATCCAACTGCGCTCCCTGACGAGCACCTCCGGCTGCGTGAAGCGCCATTTGAATATCCGCGTTACTTGATAACGTATATTCACCGGGAGAGGTGACATAGCCTTGCACTGAAATCAGCAGTTGCTGCTCGGCAATAAAGACTTGGAGTGTGTTGATATCGCGAAACACTCGGCTTAAAGCATCAGAAACCGCTTGCTGCAATTGGCTTTCATTATAACCTGCTACATAAAGTGGTCCCACTTCTGGCAATGTAATACGCCCACGTTTATCGACTTGAAAGCCTTTGTTGAGCGATGGCTCACCGGGCAGATCAACTTGGATTAGATCCCCAATTTTTACGGTTTCTTCAGCATAACCCAACCCACTTACGAGCAATGTGAAGCACAATAGAAGAGCTTTAATACTATTCTTGCTCATAGCGTTGTCCTTCTCGTTGAGAAAGGGTAGGAGTGTCTACGGTGATAATTTCGACGCTGACACGGCGGTTGGTGAGTTTCACTCCCGGAGTATCGCCGACAAATAAGGGAAGAGATTCACCAAGAGAATGGGTGGTGATGCGCTCTGGCGCAAGGCCGAAAATCGTCAAGTAGCGCTTCACTTGTTCGGCTCGTCCCATGGCCAGTTTTTCATTGAATTCTGCGTTGCCTGATGAATCCGCATGCCCAGTTACCGAGAGTGTTAAGTCTGGGCTCGCTTTCAGTTTATCGGCAACAATGGCCAAATTACCCATGTATTTGGGGTTTATCTCGGTAGAGTTAATCGCAAATTGGTTATCCACATTGAGCATCCGATTCAACTCTTCAATCAACGAGAGGGAATTTACAAACGACTGTTCATTTTGTGGTGGAACGCAACGCGTTTGCGATGTGACATAATCAAGCTGTTGTTCTAACTGGTTTAAGCGTTTACGTTGAATGACCAGATCATTTGCTGCATCAAGTAGCAAACCTCCGTCAATCTGTCGCGCGATTCGATTTTGCTTTTCTAAAGCCTGTACAACAGCAGCAGGGAAGCACCATTTAGCCCCTTCACGGATCAAGCTCTCCAAATGTAATTTGCTCAGCTGCCAATCAAAACGTAAACCATGCTCTGGGCCTAGTGGTTCATCGGGCATGACGGGGGCAAATCCCCCATTCATATAAGTTTCAGCGATGCCACCACGCCCCTCCTCTGGATACGAAGTACAGCCTGTGGTAGCAAGTAAGGTGAACAGACCAATAATGATGATTATTAACTTCATGCTCACCTCCTCAGGTGGGCTAGTAAGTATGAGAATTCACTGGAATAGCTTGGCCGATACGGAGCAATTTAATAATTTCTAAAGGCTGTCCAGTGGCATACTCGATGCGCATTTTGCGTTCAGATTCAACCAGTCGCTTATAAAGATAGACTAAAGCACCAACACCTGACGAATCTAAAAAGGTAACTTTGCGAAAATCCAACTCAACTTCTTGGTGGGAATCTTTCCAGATCACGTCATCAATTATAGGCTGAAGAAAGCGGCAGCCTTCAGCATCGAGGTTACCCTCTAAACGAAGTGTGACTTGGATATTACTATCTACGATGGTTTTGAATTCCATGGGAAG
>JBOFIW010000141.1:0-1183 GCA_051650365.1 Vibrio sp.
AAAAGCCCATAGCGATGATCACTAAACCAATCCAGAGTGCATTGAGCAAATTCAGTCGCCAACGGCTCACATTGGGCTTATGCACCTTTTTGGGTTGTTGGCTTTGGCAGACAGCACGGGTTAAAGGCCCCGCAGGAAAGACAATCTCAGTCACCACTTTTTCGGCTTCAAGCTGGTCTGTCTCTTCCAACAAATCTGGGCTTACCATGTCTTCCTGACGAGCAGAGCAATAGGGGTTGTTATCCAGGCGTTGTACGTTAGCCACCAACTTATAGCCACGTTTCGGCACCGTCACCACATAACTGAGGTTTTCTTCGCGCCCATCACGCAGCAGCTTACGCAGCTCAAAAATAGATTGTGTGACCACTTGGTCGGTGACAATGGCCCCGTCCCAAACGTGTTGAATAAGTTCTTCACGGCCAAATACCTCTCCGGTATGTTCGGCGAGAAAATGCAGTAAGTTGATAAGACGTGGCTCAGCCGAGACCTCCCTATCTTGGCGATACAGCTTATTCTCATCAATGCACAAAACCCAGTCATTGATTTGAAAATAGATTCCAATCATAGAAAAGCTCTTTGTATCAGGAAGATAGCATCAGAAAGCAGATAAAAGCGCAGAGAGCGCTTACGCCACCAATGAAGGGCGAAATTATAAGCGCATCACACTTTTTCACCTACCACTGATCACGGCAAAAAATGCAAACTAAGGTTGTCACCTCTCTTTTATCACTCAGTCACCAAGATCAATGCTTATTCCAACGCCGCCAAAATCGAACAATGACTCGCGTTATCCTCCGTATGCCCACAACAGGCATCATTGATTTTCTTCAACGCGCCACGAATGCGGGTTAACTCCTCAATCTTTTGGTCGATCACAACCAGCTTAGCGCTAGTAATTGCCTTCACTTCTGCACAGCTGTGTTCGGTCGCTTCTAAGCGAATTTCGAGCAGCTCTTTAATCTCTTCGAGACTCAGCCCTAATTCTTTGGCTTTTAAAATAAAAGAGACCTGTTGCTGACTCTTTTCATCGTACAGTCGATAGCCCGATTCAGTGCGCGTTGCCGGAGCAATCAGGTCATTTTTTTCATAAAAACGCAGCGTATCGGTGGAAACTCCGCAGCGTTTGGCTAACTCTCCAATCTGAAACATAGCAGTTCCTCTTCCCCTTCCCTCTTTGAAGCGG
>JBOFIW010000142.1:0-5216 GCA_051650365.1 Vibrio sp.
CGGAAACCTTACCATCGGCCAGAAAATCAATCTCTTCCTCTGGGAAATCAATCGCCGCTTCTACGTAGATACGCAGGTAAATGAGTGACTCGACAAGCGTATGGATGCGTTTGGAAAACTCGCCTTGTAGTGATTGCAGCGCAGATTTTGCAGCTTGCTCTGAGCTGGCATCAATCAAGTCAGCGATGGCTTCTGCTTGGGTTAAGTCCATCTTGTCATTGAGAAATGCGCGCTCTGAGAACTCCCCAGGACGTGCTGGGCGAATGCCGTTTATTTGCAGAATGCGTCGGATAAGCATATCCATGACTACCGGACCGCCGTGGCCTTGCAGCTCAAGTACATCTTCACCGGTAAATGAATGAGGATTAGGGAAAAACAGCGCAATACCTTGATCGAGTTGCTGGCCATTTTCATCAGTGAAAGGCAAGTATTCGGCATAACGGGGGCGGAGCGTGCGTCCAGTCACCGTCTGTGCTACATGGGCAGCCAGTGGGCCTGATACACGAATAATGCCGACACCACCACGGCCGGGTGCCGTAGCCTGCGCGACAATGGTATCTGTTGTCATAGTGTTACCTGAACAGGATTAAATTAGCGTCATTGTAATCAGCAGCCAACAAAAAGGCGACCTTTTGGCCGCCTCTTTATTATTTAGTCAGACTTACTTGGAATGTAAGCCTTTCTTCTCCAGCGCTTTATAAATCAGCGTTTGCTGGATAAGAGTTACGATGTTCGACACTAACCAGTACAGAACCAGACCTGATGGGAACCACAGGAAGAAGAAGGTAAACATCACTGGCATGAAGGTCATGATCTTCTGCTGCATAGGATCGGTGATTGTCGTCGGGCTCATCTTCTGGATGACAAACATACTCGCGCCCATCAGCAGCGGCAAGATGTAGTAAGGATCTTGTGCTGACAGGTCATGAATCCAGCCAAAGAAAGGTGAGTGACGCAGCTCAACCGATTCCATCAGTGCCCAGTACAGAGCGATGAAAATTGGCATTTGCAGAAGGATTGGTAAACAGCCACCCAGTGGGTTTACTTTCTCTTTCTTGTACAGTTCCATCATCTCTTGGCTCATGCGTTGGCGATCATCGCCAATACGCTCACGCATTGCTTGCAGTTTAGGTTGCAGCATGCGCATTTTCGCCATTGAGGTGTATTGTGCCTTAGTCAGTGGGTACATCGCACCACGAACAATAAAGGTTAAGCAGATGATTGCCACACCCCAGTTGCCCACAAAGCTTTGAATAAACGACAGCAACCAATGCAGTGGTTTAGCAATGAACCATAACCAACCGTAGTCCACAACCAGATCAAGGTTAGGTGCTACTGCTGCCATTTGGTCTTGCAGTTTTGGACCTACCCACAGGGTGGCTTCAAATTCGGCTTTCTCACCGTTAGCAATGGTTTTGTTTGGGGTACGGATACCGATATCCCCGAGATTGCTAATCACGCGTGAATAAAGCTGAGTTTGTGGCTCATCACGAGGGATCCACGCTGAAGCGAAATAGTGTTGGATCATCGCTACCCAGTTTACCGTCACATCATTTGGTGCACTGAGGTTGCGATCTTTCATATCGTCGAAGCTGTACTTCTTATAACGAACATCGCTGGTTGAATACGCACCACCGCGGTATGTTGGCATGGCTAAGTTACCACCAGAATCGAGCAGATTTTGGCGCAGGTGAGCATACATACCTAAAGTGGCAGGGTTGCCAGAGTTGTTGGCTACGTCAAACACCACATCCACCGCATAGCTACCACGCTTAAGGATGAAGGTTTTGGTGTAATCAATGCCGTTCGCTTGATAGGTCATTGGAATGCGAAGTTCATCTTGGCCTTCGGTCAGAGTGAAACTATCAGCACTTACTTGGTAAGCAGGACGATTATTGCTGGTGACGTCAATACCTTGTGGGCCGACTAAACCACTTTGGGCAATAAACTGATGACCTTGTGTGTTTTGCAACAAGACGAAAGGCTCTGTCGAATCAAGCTCTTCAGAGTATTGATTCAATTTTGCACTCACGATATCGCCGCCAAGTGTATCAATAGACAGAGTCAGTACGTCACTGGTGACGGTAATGGTCTTTGCCTGTGCTGCCACATTTTGTGCAGGCGTTGGATCTAACTCATCTGAAAATGAAGGAGCAGGAGCTGCGCCTGTGGATTGGGCCTGCTGTGTCGCTTGCGGTGCTGGGTTCTTTGCTACTTGCCATTGTTGAAACAGTAGGAAAGAAACCAATGCCAGAGCGATTAACAAGATATTACGTTGAGAATCCATCGTTATTTATCTCTGTCTTGTTTTTGGACTGGTGGAATGGGGTCAAAGCCCCCTTCGTTCAAAGGGTGGCATTTTAATAGACGTTTGGTGGATAACCAACATCCTTTTATAAAACCGTGAGCTCGCAGCGCTTCTATCGCATACGTGGAACAAGTTGGAGTGAATCGGCAGCGTGGGCCGATGAGTGGACTAATGAACCACTGGTAAAGTTTTACAATACCAATGGCTAACCACGAGAAGGGCGAGAGAGGCGTTGCCATAGTTTGCCAAGCAAGTTAAACAGTTCTTCATTGCTCAAATCTTGCGCGCTCTTTTTGGCGATGACAACAAAATCTTTATGGGCTAACTGATTTTGATGTAAACGGAAGCTTTCTCGGCAGAGACGTTTGAATCGATTACGACCGACGGCCGTTTTGATCTGCTTTTTAGGAACAGCAAGTCCCAAACGAGGATGAGAAAGATTATTGGCGCGAGCGATGATTGTGAGATGAGGAGAACCAGCACTGTGAGCTTGCTGGAAGACTTTTTGATAATGTTCGGGAGTTAACAAACGTAACTCCCGATTGAATGCGTACGTACTCAAAATAATTCGAGATTATTTTGAAAGGCGCTTACGGCCTTTTGCACGACGTGCATTCAGAACTTTACGACCGTTCGCAGTCGCCATGCGAGCACGGAAACCGTGAGTACGCTTGCGCTTCAGAACTGAAGGTTGAAAAGTGCGTTTAGACATGATGTTACCTTTACTGATCAGTAGTTTTAGGTTCTTGGTTAACCCGGCGTGGGCATTATGGTCTTCACTGAAGACGCCGACGCCTCTCAACAAAGAGGCGGAATTGTAATCACTGTCACAAAAGGTGTCAATGATTGGGTTTTCCCCAGTTCGAACTTACTCAATGAGTGGGTTCATTCTGGTTGCCGCTTTATTTCCGGTCGGCCGATTATACGGGCAAACAATAAAATCTCAAGGATCCTTAACGGATCCCAACTTGATTTAGGAATTTTCTTAAGCGCGGATCCTGTGGATGGTCAAAGATATCCTGTGGAGAACCTTGCTCGACAATGTTTCCTTCTGCCATAAAGATCACCCGATCCGCAACTTCTTTGGCAAACTGCATTTCATGAGTAACCACCAACATGGTTTGATGCTGAGTCGCCAATTTCTTCATCAGTGCCAATACTTCTCCAACCCATTCAGGATCGAGGGCTGAGGTGGGTTCATCAAACAGCAACAGCTCCGGCTGTAGCGCCATGGCACGGCCAATGCCAACCCGTTGCTGTTGGCCACCTGACAGTGCGGCAGGGTAGCTATCGCCTTTATCTCCAAGACCAATATCATCGAGGATTTGTTGCGCCCTCTGGTGGGCTTGATCTTTTTTCCAACCACGCACCGTGATCAAGGCTTCTGCAATGTTTTGCCGCGCGGTTAAATGAGCGAATAGCGCGTAGTTTTGAAACACAAAGCCAGTTTTACGGCGCAGTGCTAGCACATCGGCTTTAGTATGTCGTTGGGTATCAACGGTGAGTTCATCAATGCTGATGGTGCCTTGATCTGCTTGTTCAAGAAAATTCACACAGCGCAGTAGGGTGGATTTGCCGGTTCCGCTGGAGCCGATGATAACCACGATTTCGCCGCGCTGGATTTCGAGATCGATGCCCTTAAGCACTTCACTCGTACCAAACTGTTTGTGGATATTATTCAGTCTAATCATCGTGCGTACGCCTTATTGAGCTTCTGTTCCGCCCAAGATTGCAGGCGAGTTAACACCAAAACCACTACCCAATAGATGAGGGCAACCGCAAGGAAGGCTTCGAAGAAGCGGAAGCTGGAAGAAGCTTCCATCTGTGCTTTAGCCATGATCTCTGCGACACCCAGGGTAAAAGCCAGCGAGGTTGATTTGATCATATCAATGAAGTAGTTCATTAATGAAGGCAAAGCAACGCGTGTGGCTTGCGGCAAAATGATCCGGCGCATCGCTTGCGAAGTGGTCATACCCACCGACAAGCTGGCCTCCATCTGGCTGCGATCAATGCCGATGATCGCAGCGCGGATGCTTTCGGCCATGTAAGCGGCAAAATGCAGAGTTAAACCGATCACTGCGGCACTAAAAGCATCGAGCCCCACTAATAGCGGAAAAATTTGCGGCAAGCCGTAGTAAAGCAAAAATAGCTGTACTAACAGTGGCGTTCCGCGAAAAAAACTGATGTAGAGCTGGCTGAGTGGATCCAATACAGGCACTTTGAACACTCTAATATTGGCTAAAACTAGAGCCAAAATCAGCGCAAAGACCAATCCCCAGCTTGCCATTTCGAGTGTTGTCCCAAGATATTTGAGCAATATCGGTAGCAACTCAAGCATGTAGTGAAAGTCAAAACCCATCTACTTTCCTTCCTAAAATAATCAAAGGTGGGAAAGTCCCACCTTTATAGAGCTTAGCTTGGTGAAGCAGAATTATTGAGATATATCGGTACCGAACCACTTGATGGCGATTTGGCTTAATGTGCCGTCAGCGCGCATGGTGGCAAGTGCTTTGTTGACTTCGCCTTGCAGCTGTTGACCTTTTTCGTTATTCACAAATGGCCAAGCGTTTTCGATGGTTTCAAATGGAGTACCAGCCAGTTGTAGTGGTAGGCCGGTCTTTTCAATCAGCTCAAGCGCTGAAAGACGATCCATCACAAACGCATCAGCACGACCTAAAGCCACATCGTGTTCAATCCCCGTATCGTAGGTTTTGATGTTGATCTTGCCATCTTTATCACGGCTGCGTAGTAGCTGTTCAAAATTAGAACCTAGGTTGACTGCAACCGTTTTACCCGCCAGATCTTCAATACCCTTTATGGCGTCATTACCTTTACGTACGGTGATTTGTGCACCATCAATCACATATGGGTCGGAGAACAGATATTTAGCCTTACGTGCATCTGTGAT
>JBOFIW010000143.1:0-2555 GCA_051650365.1 Vibrio sp.
TGTGCAGTACCTGATTTACCCGCCGTGTCATAGGTCATATTTTGGAAGGCGCGCCTTGCTGTACCTCTTGAACCATGGTTCACCAGATACATACCTTGAATTGCCATATCCCAATATTTCTTAGGTACGCCTTCTATTGGAGGATAAGTGGTGTACTCGGTCTCTTTTTGGGTTGAAAACTGTTCGCCGTTATCAATGGTGGCACGCAACAAATGAGGTGCAATGACTTTACCGTGATTGACCAACACCGAGGTCGCTTTAGCGATTTGCATCGGGGTCGCAGTCCAATAACCTTGACCAATTCCCACTGGAATGGTGTCACCTTGATACCAAGGCACTTTATGGCGAGCCATTTTCCATTCGCGAGTCGGCATATTGGCTTTGCTCTCTTCGTAAATATCAATACCTGTAAGATCGCCAAAACCAAAACGCATCATCCAGCTTGAGAGCTTATCTATCCCCATGTCATAGGCGATTTGATAGAAGAAGGTATCCACTGACTCTTCAAGAGATTTGATGATATCCACACGGCCATGCCCCCAACGTAGCCAGTCGCGGAATGGACGAGTATCTGTGTTAGGGATACGCCAATAACCTGGGTCATTGCGGGTGGTATTGGGAGTAATCACTCCATCTTGTAGGGCTGAAACGGCAATAAAAGGTTTGACAGTAGAACCTGGTGGATAAATACCGAGTGTGGTTCGATTGACCAATGGGCGACGTTTGTCATTCAGTAAATCACTATAATCTTTACCTGAAATACCATGTACGAAGGCATTGGGATCGTAGCTTGGGCTAGACACCATAGCGAGAACACCATTGTCTTTCGGGTCGAGGGCGATCACCGAACCACGACGACCTTCCAATAGCTTATAGGCATAGAGTTGAAGTTCGATATCGAGGTTAAGCACAATATCTTTACCCGGAATGGGGGGAACGTATTTGAGAGTACGGATCACTCGTCCGCGGCTGTTTACTTCAACTTCTTGATAACCTGCGGTTCCGTGCAGAAGATCTTCGTAGTAGCGCTCAATCCCTAACTTACCAATATCTCGCGTGGCTTGGTAATTGGCCTTTTTATCTTCGCGATCGAGGCGCTCTAAATCTTTGTCATTAATCCTTGATACATAGCCAATGACATGGGTTAACACTTCACCGTATGGGTAATAGCGTTTTAGGTTAGCAGTAACAGAAACACCGGGGAATTTATGTTGATTAACTGAAAATTTGGCCACTTCTTCATCAGTCAGTTGAGTAAGTAGAGGGACCGAATTAAAACGACGAGTTTGTTTACGTTCTTTTTCAAATGCCGCGATCTTTTCTGGGCTGATCTCCAAAATTTGTTGTAAGCGCGTAATGGTTTCTTCCATATTCGACACTTTTTCAGGGATTACTTCCAAGTTAAAGACGGGGCGGTTTTCGGCAAGCAGCACCCCATTGCGATCAAAAATCAGTCCTCGGTTCGGTGCGATGGGAACCACTTTGATACGGTTATCATTGGAGCGGGTTTTGTAATCTTGATACTGATTAATCTGAATATTGTATAAGTTAGTGACCAGCAGCCCCATGCAGATCAAAATCGCGAAAAAAGAGACGATAGCGCGATTACGAAACAGGTGAGTTTCGGCTTGATGGTCACGGATGGGGGTGTGCTGGCGTAACATGGCACTCTATTCTCGATGATAGGGGTGGTTGGTGGTAATACTCCAAGCGCGGTATAAGCTTTCAGCCATCACCACTCTCACTAAAGGGTGAGGTAAGGTTAGTGGAGAAAGAGACCAACTTTGATCGGCGGCGGCTTTGCAGGCAGGAGCAAGGCCTTCAGGCCCGCCAATAAGAATGGATACATCTCGTCCATCAAGTTTCCAACTTTCCAATTGGACGGCGAGCTCTTCGGTGTCCCAACGTTTGCCTGGAATATCTAAGGTGACGATTCGGTTGCCTTTTGGTACCGCAGCCAACATAGCTTCGCCCTCTTTTTGCAAGATGCGCGCAATATCCGCATTTTTACCGCGTTTTCCCGCAGTAATTTCTACCAACTCCAGTGGCATATCATGCGGAAAACGGCGGCGGTACTCTTGAAAGCCTTCTTCAACCCATTTAGGCATTTTGGTACCGACAGCGATCAGTTGAATTTTCACACTTAACCCCAGAGTTTTTCCAGTTGGTATAGCTCACGCGGTGCTTCTTGCATTACATGCAGCATCACGGTACCCATATCCAGAACCACCCATTCACCTTCATTTTCTCCGTTCATACCGAGCGGCTGCAGGCCGGATAGCTTGGCTTCATTCGCCACATGCTCTGCAATAGAGGCAACGTGTCTTTTCGAGGTGCCGGTACAGACAATCATATAATCGGTAACACTGGATTTGCCTTGAACATCAAGTGTAACGATATCGACCGCCTTCATATCATCGGCTTTGTCGGAAAGAAAGTCTTTGAGTGCTTCACCTTGCAAAAGAATGTCCTCTGAATGTCATCAATAAAAAATAGCTTTCGCTTAAAACGGCGCAGTATATCACGCTTTTACTGTAGCAACGGTAGGTTTGCCT
>JBOFIW010000144.1:0-4625 GCA_051650365.1 Vibrio sp.
GCAACCGGCTCTGAATCCAATACTGGTGCAGTGATCACCAAAGCGGCAACCCAAGATAAATTGGCGTTTCTCTCTCCCGCCGTTCAGCCACGCTTTGCGGTACTCGACCCTGATGTGATGAAAAGTTTACCTGAACGCCAACTGGTGAATGGTTTAGTCGATGCTTGGGTACATGTTTGTGAACAGTATTTAACTCTACCTACTCAAGCCATGGTGCAAGAAGGCTATGCCGAAGTGCTGCTGAGAAACCTGTTAACCCTTGGCGCAGAGTTTACGCATCGAGACAATGATGCATGGCGTGCTAACCTGATGTGGACGGCAAACCAAGCTTTAAATGGTCTGATCGGAACGGGGGTTCCACAAGATTGGGCAACACATATGATCGGCCATGAGCTGACTGCATTATGGCATGTAGACCACGCTCGTTCGCTAGCGATTGTGCAACCTTGGCTACTACGCAATCAACTGGAGCATAAAAAAGCCAAACTCGAACAAATGGGTAAAAATGTGTTTGGGTTACCACAAACCGATGATTTAGCGGAAAAAACCATTGCTGCCATTGAAGCCTTTTACCACCAACTGAATGTTGCGACCCAATTTGGTGAACACGGTATGGAAAAAGATGCCGCGGTGGATGCAGTGCTACAGCAGTTAACGGCTCACGGTATGCTCAAACTTGGCGAGCAAGGTAGTATTACCTTGCAAGAATCGCGCAAAATCCTTGAACACGCTTTGTCTTGAGTCTGGATAAAACAGCACTACTGACTAACGAATAAATCCTGTTACACTCTTATTGCACGCCAATCCAATATGGATGGCGTGTTTATTTTTGTTGTTTTTATGGATACGTGAGTTCGGATAGATTTATGTGGCTGTTGATTATTGCTCTCTGTGCTGTTCAGTTAATCGCGATTGATCGCGGTCCACGTTGGATTTTTTATTTCTCTAAACCTACCCCTATCCTACTGATGGCATTAACTATTGCCGTCTGCCCTAGCCCCTTATCTGAGTTTGCTGGGTGGGTTATCACTGGCTTGCTGCTTTCTGCAATTGGCGACATTCTGCTAATGCATCCAAAAGATAAGTTTGTCTCCGGTTTGCTAGTATTTCTGTTCGCACACCTCGCCTATACCTTAGGTTTTGCTACTACCATCACCGAATTAACATGGTGGCCAATCGCCATTTGGTCTGCATTGGGCGTGATAGCATTTTTACTGTTATTACCCAATCTTGGCAAAATGGCATTCCCAGTCGCTGGATATATCGTAGTCATCGTATTGATGACATGCGCAGCAACGGAGTATTGGCTTGGTTACAACAATAATGCCTCACGCCTTGCTCTCATGGGGGCGACGATGTTTATGCTTTCTGATTTGGTGCTAGCCATTGACCGATTTCGCTCTTCATCACAGTTTTCGCGACATGTCGTGATGTTCACCTACTACAGTGCACAGGCTTTGCTCACGTTATCGGTAATTCCCTAACCGCGAGCCTTAAACGCATCTTTTTCAAGACCGTGCTTTTTCATTCTCAAATAGAGCTTTTTACGCGGTACTTGCAGGTAGTTCGCGGCATCGGCTACGCGGCCAGAAAATAGAAACAGCGCATCTTCAATCACTTGCTTTTCGTAATCATCCACCAGCTCATCCAATGGCGATAACATTTCTTCCTGATTGTAGATACGCTCTTTGCCCGCCAGTTTTACAATACCAATCGCGTACAGTTCCGCCACATTACGCAGCTCGCGCACATTCCCCGGCCACTGGTGCGCTCGTAGCAAGGCAAGATAATGCGGCTCAACATTGGGCATAGGTTTGCCTAGCTTATAGCAACTCTGTTTTAGGAAGTAATGGAACAACGCCGCAATATCATCTGGTCGTTGACGCAGTAATGGCACATCGATCTGTCCTTGATTCAGCAGATAATAAAGCTCAGGTAACAACTGGTTTTGTGCAATCAGTTGTTCCGGTTGTTGGTCAATCACCGCAATCACTCGCGTTCTTGGACGGTTTAATCGCTCTTGGTTAAGAAGACTTTGTACCAAAGTGCGCTGTACTTCTTCCGAGAGCAACTCAATATGGTCAATGAGTAAGGTTCCCCCTGCACTTTCCTGTACCTTAGGTTCAAGCGTACTCCACTCGGTTTTTGCCGAAGCCACTAACTCAACCAAGGGCAAGTGGCCGTTATTGGTGGTTAGCTGATGGATAAGGTAGGCGATGGTGTGCCGCCCACAGCCCGACGCCCCCACAATCACCACATGGCGATTCAGTAGCGCATATTGCGCAACATGAGAGCGAATTTGCTCCATTTGGGCTGATTTCCCGACTAATTCACGTTTCACCGAACGGGATAACAGCAGCTTTTGTTCGATGAATGAACGACGCAACTCAAGATGTTGCTTGATCAACGTGAGCAGCTGCGGAGGATTGATCGGTTTTTCGAGAAAATCACACGCGCCCATTTTGACCGCTTCCACCGCCATCGGGATATCGCCGTGTCCTGTGATCACGATGACCGGAATTTTGTCGTCTACGGCTTTGATCTGCTTGAGCAATTCCATGCCATGCAGTTGAGGCATGTACATATCCAGCAGCACCACACCATTCCAATCGGGTTGGATGTGGCTCATGGCTTGAGTGGGATCGATCACCGCTTTGGCGGTCAACCCGGCTATCGACATCAAATGTAGATAGGAATCCAACACATCCTGATCGTCATCAATCAGCAGTACGGTACTTTTCATCTTGCTGTAGCTCCAAAATTACCATTGCACCTTTTTCTAGGTCAGAGGCCAGTGCAATCCGGCCTCGCATCTTTTCCACTAATGACTGGCAAATGCTCAGCCCAAGCCCTAATCCCACCTCTTTGGTGGTGGTAAATGGGGTAAATAATTTATCGACCACGTCGTGCTCAAAACCCTGCCCACTATCGACCACTGCAATACGCAACATACCTGTGTTCGCACTTTCCAACGCAATGAGTTTGACCCACGATGGCACGTGGGTTGTCGAAGCATCGCAACCATTCACGATCAAATTGATTAAAATCTGTTCCAAACTCAACGCATCCGCCATCACCATTAAGTCATCGGGTAACTCATTGATAAGCTGAACTTGTTGCCGTCTAGCTTTGGCTTGCACTAACACAAAAGCTTGCTCAACAACACTGTTTAGAGGCATCGGCTGCAACGTTTCATCGCTGCTATTTTTGCGAGCAAATTGGCGCAGACTATTCACAATTTTCCCCATCCGCGAGGTTAAGCTTTCAATATGGTCGAGTGATTCTGACAGTTGAACTTGCGGGGTTTCTTCTAATGCCAATCGAGCAGAAAACAGATAGGTCGACATCGCGCTCAACGGCTGATTTAGCTCATGAGCAAGGCTGGTCATGGTCTGCCCGACTACCGCCATTTTCGCCGCTTGGATCAGTTCGCCTTGTGTCTTTTTTAAGTGCGCTTCAGCGCGTTGGCGCTCTTCCACTTCCGCTTGTAACTCACGGTTTTTATCGCGCAATGATTGAGTTTTCTCTTTGACTCGCTGCTCCAACAAGCGATTGGCGTGTTCTTGGTCAGTCACATCGGTGATAGTGACAATGATCTTGTCCTGTAACCCTTGATTGTAACGGCGTAAATAGAGGCGCAAGTAGTGAGGCTTATCTGGGTTACCGAGAGATAAGGTTAAACTCTCCGCCCCTTTTTGAATTAAGTTACCTTTTTTATCAAACAGTTGGCTGACTTTAGGTTGGATGTGTTCAGCAAAGCAGCTCCACAACGTCAGCGGTTGAGCGATAGACTGCAAACTCAGAGTTGCCATTGCACTCGGGTTGGCGGATTCAATTTGCCCATGCAGATCACAGGTGATCAAACTCGCTTGTGTGTTATTGATGAGGCTTAACGCGTTGGTGCGTTCCATCTCCTCCACTTTTTTGCCATAAAGGATGAGCTGTTCACTCAGCGCCCCAATCTCGTCTTTACCATCCACGGTGATCGGGTGAGAAAGATCGTTATGAATAATCGCATCCAAACTTTCACTTAAGCGGTGTAACCGTCCAACAATGCGCTTATGCACAAAGTAATACATCAGTAATAAGCTCAGTCCTATAGAAAGGCCAAAACAGATTAGCAACACTCGGTTACCTTCTTTCACCAGTTGGGCGGTCTGTTTTTTGACTTGCACAAAGAGAGAATCGGCATTCGCCACTAGATCAGCAATTGCCGTATGCTGCTGATCTAACTGGATTTGTAACTGCTCACTCGTATGCTCTAACTGCTGTGTCAATGTCACCATATCGCGCAAACTTTGATGAAAATCCCCTTCCAGACGCAGCACATTGCGCCATTCCTCCAACAGTTGTTGATAAGCAATGGAGGAAGGCTGGGAAAACAGCGGCTGACTTAAGCGACCTAATTCATCAAGCCGATACTGCAACACCCGCATACCATTATTCACTTGCGTAATGTGTTTAGCTTTCAGCAATTCGTCCACAAACTGAAACGCTTGTGATTCACCATCTAAAATCGCTTGAATTAAATTGATGGTTTGAAACATCACTTGGGCTTGTGGCTGTGCCGCACCTCCTCGCTCTAATTGCCACTGCAATTCTTGACGCATCGGCGACAGCTCCAT
>JBOFIW010000145.1:0-2360 GCA_051650365.1 Vibrio sp.
CTTCCTACAACGGCTTTATGCGTGAATTGGGGGATGGCATCAACAACTTACTCAATACCTTGGTTGAACCACTGGGACAGTGTATTAACGTGATGAGTCGAGTTGCTGAAGGAGATCTCAACAGTAGTATGTCAGAAGAGTACCAAGGTGAATTTGGGCGCTTAGCTAGTGCTGTCAACGCCTCGATCATCAACTTACGTAACATGGTTGAAAAAATTACCGTTTCCTCTGCTCGTGTTGCTACTGCTTCAACAGAAATTGCCGATGGGAATAACGATTTGAGTCAACGGGTAGAAGCACAAGCTTCTAATTTGGAAGAGACCGCTGCGAGTATGGAAGAGATCACCGCAACGGTTCGCCAAAATGCAGATAACGCGAAAGATGCCAACGTGCTCGCAACGGATGCCGCGAAAAAAGCCACTAGAGGGGGAGAAGTGGTGGGCGAAGCCATCAGTGCGATGGGAGCTATTAATACCGCAAGTAAGAAAATTGCCGACATTATTAGCGTGATAGATGAGATCGCATTCCAAACCAATTTATTAGCACTTAATGCTGCTGTTGAAGCGGCACGCGCTGGTGAACAAGGGCGCGGTTTTGCAGTCGTGGCTGGAGAAGTACGTAACCTAGCTCAGCGAAGTGCGGGAGCGGCTAAAGAAATCAAAGGGTTAATAAATGACAGCGTGGATAAAGTGAATGAAGGGTCACGTTTAGTCAATGAGTCAGGCTCCACACTGAAAGAGATCGTTGAAGCGGTCGTGAGAGTTTCTGATTTGATTGGGCAAATTGCGGCATCTAGTGTTGAACAATCAACTGGTATTGATGAGATCAACCGCGCGATTGCAGCGATGGATGAAATGACTCAACAAAACGCTTCTTTGGTCGAAGAAACTTCTGCGGCGAGCCAGTCCCTTAAAGATGAAGGTAAAGAGCTGCTCAATTTAATGAATTTCTTTGTCACTGAAAACAATGTCACAACGTTTGAACGTAAGGCTCGACAGCCTACTACAACGCCTCCTCCCAAAACCAAACCAGTCGTCAGTATGCATAAAGCTTCTGTTAGCCAAGCTGCACATAAAATACCGCCTCATAAAGCGGATGATGGTGATGAGTGGGAAGAGTTTTAAGTTAGGGATGGCGTATGTTGGCGGTCAATGGGCAAGAATTTGAGTTAACCGATAAGGATTTCAAATTCATTCAGTGGTTTATGCATAAGACGGTAGGTATTTATCTACCAGACTCTAAGCGTGCCATGGTGTATGGCCGCTTGAGTCGGCAGATGCGCCGTAAAGGATTGTGCCGCTTTAAAGAATTCCGTGAATTGATCGAAAATGATGAACAGGAACGGATTCACTTTATTAATACGTTAACCACCAATAAAACAGAGTTTTTCCGTGAAAGTCACCACTTTGATTTCATTGAAAAGGTTTTGGTGGGTGAGTGGCGCAAAGCACAGGTAAGTCAGTTACGTTTTTGGTCTGCTGGGTGCTCTTCGGGTGAGGAACCTTATACCTTAGTGTCTGTGCTTGAGCATGCCGATGTTTTTACCTTTTGTCCTGATGTGAAAATATGGGCAACAGATCTGGATACTGCGGTACTGGATAAGGCTCGTGTCGGTGTTTATCCCATAGAGCTGCAAAATTCTATTCCTGCACCTTATTTACGCCGCAGTTTTGTGCGTGGAATTAAGGAGCAGCAAGGCAAAATGAAAATTAAGCATAATTTGCAACGTCACATTGATTTTCAGCAGCTCAACTTGATCCAAGGTTGGCCTTTTAGTGAGCAGATGGACTTGATCTTCTGTCGTAATGTGATGATTTATTTTGATCGGCCAACACAAGAGCAACTGATAGAACGTTTTTACCAACAACTCAAACCGGGTGGGGTTTTAATGCTGGGGCATTCAGAGAGTGTTGGGCGTTGTAACTCACTTTTCCATCATCTAGGGCATACCATCTATGTTAGACAATAAGGTTGCAGCACAGCACAGATTGAAACAGGAGGAGGAGCATGGTCACTATTACCGCTTCAATCATCCTATCGATCGTCGGCACTGGGTCAAAGTGATGCCGGGTGGTGTGTATGCAACGGCGGATCACGAGATTATTCATACAGGTTTAGGTTCTTGTGTATCTGTGTGTGCGTGGGATAGTGCTGTGGGAGTGGGAGGTATGAACCATTTTTTACTGCCCTTTCATAGCCATTTTGAAAGTCAGCATTGGCACCCACAAGCCATGTTGTCTGAAACCTCTCGTTATGGGTGCTTCGCTATGGAACTGTTGATCAACCGTTTATTAACCATAGGCGCAGAACGAGGAAGATTGCGTTATAAGCTGTTTGGAGGCGCCCAATTAATGGGATAT
>JBOFIW010000146.1:0-4469 GCA_051650365.1 Vibrio sp.
AGTGGCAAAAATAATACCTAATACAGAGACTAAGGCGGTATTGAGCAGACCCACCACAAAAGTTCGGCCATAGCTGTAGGTTTCATCATAGGCCACTAAAGATTGGCTTATGCCAAACCCAGCAGCGTGATCAAGAAAAGCAAAACCAGTGGCGATTCCTCGAGATTCAAGGTTATTTAAGGCATTGTTTACTATTGTGTATAGGAAAAAACCTAAGAAGCATAGAGCGATAATTTGAAAAACAACGGAGCGAAAAGTGGGGTTATAAAGCAAGTTGGAATGCTTTGAATGTGCGTCAGAAGCTTGAGACACGAATGTATTTTTAGGTTTCATACAGCTGTAACCTCTTATCCATTTTGTGCTTGGTGAGTAACCAAGCCCCGTTTCCTTTTTGGCTTGAAGCGACAGTACGTATTTTTCAATCTTACATACTGAAGCTTCAAGGTAGTCAGGTATTGTTATCGGTATTGATTAACGGATAGGTGGTGCATACATAAAGCCGCCCGCATTCCAAAGAGCGTTTACGCCACGGTCAATTTTTAAGGGGGAACCTGAGCCTACAGTGCGCTCAAAGCTTTCACCGTAGTTACCTACTTGTTTTACGATCTGGTAACTCCAGTCATCGCGAATTCCCAGACCAGTACCTTTCGGGCCATCAAGACCGAGAATACGTTTAACCTCAGGGTTTTCGGATTTCATCATCTCATCAACATTTTTTGAGGTGATGCCATATTCTTCCGCGTTAACCATCGCATAAAGAACCCATTTAGTGACGTTAAACCATTTATCATCATCTTGGCGAACTACAGGGCCTAAAGGCTCTTTAGAAATGATTTCAGGAAGAACGACGGCGGAGTCAGGTTTTTCTAAGTTTAGACGTAGTGCGTAAAGGCCAGATTGGTCGGTTGTGAGAACATCACAACGTCCAGCGTCAAAGCCTTTTGAGGTTTGTGCTGCGGTATCAAATACCACAGGTTTGTATTTCATACCGCTATTACGAAAATAATCCGCAAGGTTTAGTTCAGTAGTAGTCCCAGATTGGACGCATACAGACGCACCATCTAGTTCTTTTGCACTTTTGATCCCCAAGTCTTTTTTCACCATGAAGCCTTGGCCATCGTAGTAGTTAACCCCAACAAAGTTCAGACCTAGAGCGCTATCGCGTTGTAAAGTCCATGTGGTGTTACGTGATAGAACATCAATTTCGCCAGATTGTAGGGCGGTGAAACGTTCTTTCGCAGTGAGCGGAACGAATTTCACTTTGGTTTTATCACCAAGAACAGCCGCCGCAAGCGCTTGGCAATACTCAACATCAATCCCTTCCCAGTCTCCTTTGGCATTAGGGTTAGAAAAACCGGGTAAACCTGTACTGACGCCACAAGTAATAAAACCTTGTGATAACACTTTGTCTAGTGTGCTTTCTGCAGCCGAGGCCGAATAGGCAATTAACGCAGATGAGGCTGCGACGACAGAAGCAAGAACAGTGAGTTTATTGGCCATTTGTATCCTTCCTGTTTGATCCGTTTTTGTCCAGGTAATACCTGATACAAGGGTTCATGTATGTTGTGTTTCTTTGTTATTGGTCATTGTCACTGCGATTGCATACTGACAAATCAACCAGTTGTAAGCGTAGGTAAGGATGAACAATTTCTCAAACAGCAGCTTAAAAGAGTGGCTTTTTCATCAATTCCCTAACTGCGCAAAGGATGGCTAATTGTTAAAATAATGTAAATAGTCCAACTTGGTGAAAAAAAATGCAACAGAATGGCATGATGGTGATGGAACGTAGTTCTAATTAATTATCCTGCTGGTTTGTTTATGATTAGTGATAACCACTGAAAACTGGGTGAAATTTGCACTGATTTATTTCATTCCTTTTATTAGATGCTTTTCCTGTTCCATTTTTGGTAGCATGGTTCGAAGTTAAGGATAGACAAACGATAAGATGTACTATGCGCTATTTCCCCTTATTTCTGGATCTGACCAATAAACCCGTATTGGTTGTTGGCGGTGGTGAGGTTGCTTGCCGAAAAATTGATGCTCTATTGAGGGCTGATGCAAAAGTAACGGTTATTTCACCGCAGGTTGCCCCTGCATTACATGCTTGGATTCAAGAAGGGAAATGCCACTGGATTCAGCATTTTTATTCATCTCACTGGTTAGAGAAACGTTATGTGCAGGTATGGGCAACCACAGATAATCCAGAGCTTAATCATCAGGTACATAAGGATGCGAAAGAGCAGGGGATTTTAGTGAATGTAGTTGATGATCAACCCTATTGTGATTTTATTACTCCATCTATGATCGAGCGGGGGCGGATCCAACTGGCAATTTCTAGTGGTGGCGCTTCTCCAGTCCTGATTCGTAATATTCGTGAAACCATCGAATCCGTGTTAGCGCAGAACCTTGGATTGCTTGCCGATTTTGGGGCATCAAAACGCAACTCGATTAAAGACTTTCTGCCAAGTGTTGATCTGCGTCGGCAATTTTGGGAGCGTTTTTTTGCTCACTCAGAAGTGAAAAATGCTTCAAGCAGAGATGTTCTAGAACGCATATATATTCAATCTCTGGATGGGGTGGTAGATAAGTGCGCTGCCGTAAGTTGGATCGAATTTGGATGTGATGTTGAATTGCTTTCACTGAAGGCTCTACGGCACATGCAACAAGCTGAGTTGATCTTGCATACGCAAGATTGCCCATTTGCGTTTATTGATCTTTGCCGGCGTGATGCTCAGCGACAAGGTTTTCACTCTTCAACCGAATTGAGCACGCTACTTTTACAAGCTCAGAAAAAAGCGCAAACGATCTGTGTGTTGATTCCTGGGGGAAGCAGCGAATACGCGTTACTGCAAGGTAAAGCATGTGTGTTGAAGTTAGCTCAACAGGGTTGATAAGGTAAGGCGAGATTGCCTTACCTGCAAAATATTAAGCTTCGCTTAGGCAGCCTAGAGCAAAGTGCTCAATCGCAACAGCGACTCCATCTTGATCATTACTGAGTGTTATGTGATCGGCAATACGTTTGGTTTCTTCCATAGCGTTGGCCATCGCAATCCCCAACCCTGCATATTCGAGCATGTGGTGATCGTTTTCCGCATCGCCCATGCAAATAACCTCACTGGCGTCTATGCCTAAATGTTCTGCAATTGCTTTTACTCCTACTCCTTTATTACTGCCTATATTCAGAAACTCTAGAAAGAAAGGGGCACTTTGTACTATGGTAAAATCATCACGCCACTCAGCAGACAATTGGCTGATCGCTTGGCTGAGTTTTTCCGGTTCTCCCACAATCATGGTCTTAATGATGGGATGATTGTCTTCTAATTGCTCAAAATCCATTTCGGTGATTGGTACACCATTAATGGTGGCTTCAACTTCGGTATATTGGCTCGTTTTAGGTGTTATCAAACCATAAATCTGGCTAAATGCATGAGTATTGAGTCCCCATTCCTGTGCAAGACGAGCAACACGTTTCGCCGATTTCCCATCTAAGATTTGTTGATGAATAATCTGTCCACTCGCCACGTTGGCTACCATTGAACCGTTGTAATAGAGCACATAGTCGTTATCACTGGTTAAATTTAGTTCTTCGAGCTTGCTGCGCATACCATCAAGCGGACGGCCTGACGCAAGCACAACGTGAATACCTTGCTGACGAGCTTGGGCAATGGCTTGCTTAGTGCGTGGAGAGATCTGCTTTTGGCTATTGAGTAGTGTTCCGTCCATGTCGAGCGCGATCAGTTTATACATCAGTTACCTACGTAAAATGGAAGAAGAGGTGGAGTTCGATTATATACACTTCCAATTCGAACTGTGAGCAAACAAGGTAATAAATGAAAACATGCGTAATTTTGTATGTTGTTACCGCAATTAAATTGACCTTGATCGCCTTCTCCATTATGGTCTGCCCCCAGAAATTCTGTTTATCCATGTTAGGTAGTCTATCTTGTACCGAATCAATGAAATGTTTGAAACCATCCAAGGTGAGGGCGTATTTACAGGGGTTCCCGCAGTATTTGTGCGCTTGCAAGGTTGTCCTGTTGGCTGTGCTTGGTGTGATACTAAGCAAACGTGGGACATGTTGGAGTCTGAACAAACTGATTTTTCACACATTCTTTTGAAAACGGGTGATACTCCATCATGGTGCCAAGCCAGCGCACAAGATGTGGTACAACGCTATCAAACACAAGAGTATCAAGCGAAGCATATTGTGATCACCGGCGGTGAGCCGTGTATTTATGATTTAAACGAACTGACACAGGCTTTCGAAGCAATTGGTTGTCAGTGTCAAATCGAAACCAGTGGGACGTATGAAATACTTGCTACGCCCAACACTTGGGTGACAGTGTCACCCAAAGTTGCCATGAAAGGGAAATTACCAATTTTGGATTCTTCCTTACAGCGTGCTAACGAGATTAAACACCCCGTTGCAACGGAAAATGACATCGAAAACCTTGATGCGTTGTTGTTAC
>JBOFIW010000147.1:0-2783 GCA_051650365.1 Vibrio sp.
CTTTTTATTGGACTGCTTGGTTATAAATTAAAGCTATCTTATTCCTTATTGACTGGGCTTTTTTTACTGACGCTATTATTGGTGGGTATAAAAAATATCAGTCTACTCCCTGTATTGGTAGTTCTGTTTTTTATGGCACCTGTTATGTTGGCAATGAAGCAAGAACAATGGCAGCGGAGGTTGTTTTGCTTAGGAATGGTTTTACCGCAATTAATGCAAATGGTGATTGTGCATTAGCGATGACCATGTACTGAATTCAGTAATGCATGGCAATGTTCACTATTGAGCTCAACCACCTGTTCTTCACCAGAACAAACTCGGTTTTTTCCCATTTTTTTCGAATGATAAAGAGAGAGATCGGCACGTTTAAACCACTGTTCAGGGTCGTCAGTGCGTAGGACTTCGGCCAAACCGACACTGATAGTCACTTCCGCATGATTTGGGTAGTGGTTTTGTTGCACTCGGCAACCAATATGGCTCATGACAAGTGTGGCTTCGGTTAAGGAAGTATTTTCAAACAGTAACAAGAATTCGTCTCCCCCTAATCGAAATAATAGATCTAACTCACGGCTGTGGGTGTTAATCATTTCAACCACTTGGGTAATCACTTTATCGCCCGTATCGTGTCCATAGCGGTCATTAATGGATTTAAAGTGATCAATATCGATCACTGCAATCACTGCGGATTCATTTCCTAGCTGGCGATGACGAATATTCTTCTTTAAAAAACTATCGAGCTGATGGCGATTGAGCGTTCCGGTTAACGCATCACGAGTGGAAAGATAAAATAGCTCCGCATGCAGTTTACGGATCGCATCAACCACGACATACATAATAGCCGCGCAAGCGCTGATTGCTAAGCTAAAGCGTAAGGTCACGTCGGAGGTTTGATGTGGAATCAACGCCCATATGCTGGCAGGAATGATGATGAAGATCGTCAGTAGGTTGTCTTTCGGTGGTAATAAAAAAGCAATAGAAATGATCACAGGAAAAAGCCAGTAACTGGCGAGAGTGCCAAAAATATGAATGGCCATAACCACAATGACTACCACAAGTGATAGCGGGAGTCTAAAACCCCAAGGCGTGTTTTTTTGATAATAAATACCTGCAATTTCAATCAGTAGTGTGCATTGGAATACGATGATTAGCCCACCAAGCAAGATTTGACCAATCAGTAAGTTTTTAATCGCGAGCGGAAAGAAAGCCAAACTGGACAGTAAAGCAATAAAAAGTGATACCCGACGTTTGTAGTAGGTATTGAGTAATTCTGAACCAGTGAAAGCCGGAGTGAGAGTCGGTTTCATCATCACAATATGCCATTTTCCTTTTTCTATAAGGCTATTAAGAGATGAGCAATAAAGCAAAGAAACTGGTGACTAAGGTGTGAGACTGAGGATAGGTTAAACCTATCCTCAGGTAGATCAGTAAGACTTAAAGTGGAAATTGAGCCATTTGAGTTGCAAGAATTTGCTGCGCAATATAGCGATGTGTGGCTGTGGTTGGGTGTGTTACTTCCCAGAACACAAAACGATCAGAACCTTGCACGGCACACTCTGCAGAAAGAGAGTGAGGAAGTAGGTAATCGGCCGCAGAGCTGCGTCGAATATCCAAACAAGGTGAATGAGCGTTCGCAAAACCGTGCTGTTCAGGATTGGCCGTCATACTGTCAAAGAGTGCGTGGGCATCAAACAGTGCGATTCGGATCCCTTGCATCTGGTAATAACGGGCTTGTTCACGAATAAACATATTCATGCCGATGATTTTGCGGCGTACAGTCTCTATTTGCTCTTGAGTGGAATATTGAAATTGTGGTGCGCGGGTGGCATCCGGCAAAGTGAGTAACACAATATTTTCAGCTCCGGCATCAATAAGGCGAATTAAGGCCGCACTGTAGTCCGCTTTTACATCCGGTAGTGAACGGTTGTAGTTCATAAAATCGTTGAGGCCAAATTCCAGCGTAAACAAGCTATTGGCGGGCTCATAATTTTTTGCAAGCTTCACATAGTTAAGGTAAGAGCTTACTTGCTCATAAACCCCTGTCAGCGCGATGTATTGATTACGTCCCGCAGCTCCCCCCACAGCCCAGTTATAAATGGGCACATTCAAACCTTGGGCTAGATATTCAGTCCAGACAAAACCATTAGAGAAGTGACCCAAAAACCAAGAATCGGGGTTGGGAAAGCGCCACTGTGAAGCATTAAAAATATTGCCCGTATCAGAGAGGCTGTCGCCAAAAACAATCACTTTGTTGATCTTATTGGGCTGAGACGCTTGATCGTTGCTCCAGATAGTGTGGTTGTAAGAAAGGCTAGTATCTGCCGCGAAGTAAGTGATATCGGCAGTATCGTGGTTAACTCCGAGCGTCTCTGTACAGCGCTTTTGGATCTCCTCAGGCTGAGTATTGGTATAAAACATATTTTTATGTCGGTAGTTGGACCACCAGTAGCCATAAATCTTGAAATCACTACCATCGGCATTTTCAGCCCATTCCCAAGTGGTGTAAGGGTCATCATGTGTTGTTGCCGGACGGTACCAACAGCGAACATAAGTATAAGTTTGTTTCGCTTGCGCTTTCTGCACTTGAGCACGGCTAACGGGTTGTATTTCCGCTGTAGACCAAGGTTCAGTGGCTGCCGTAGCAGAAAGGCTAGCGAGGCCAGCAACCAGAATAGAGAGTCTTATTTTCATTGTTTTCTTCTTAATTTGTTATTAGTTGGGGATACACACTGCAGATCTGGTCAGATCTCTTTTGTATTGTGAATGAGACATTTGCCTCGTCAATG
>JBOFIW010000148.1:0-6041 GCA_051650365.1 Vibrio sp.
GCCATCCACATATTCATGTCTTGTTAGTCGTTTTGGTTGTTTACACCAATCGCAAATACCTTCTACGCTATACATTATGTTTCTCCCACCGTGACAGGCGTAAATCTCGCGCGGATTATGGCATGTTTCAATCTGAAAACTTAACTGCTTGTAATGTGGCATGAGAAGGTGATCGATTGCGCAGGGCTTGATTTAACTACGTTAGTTCAATGTTTTTATTCATCATGTTTACTTTTGTAACTTTTTGTTAACTGATTCGATCACGACTTTCACCGCCGAATTCAACCGCTTCATTTCCTCCTCACTGCCATGTAGGTCTGGATGATAAATTTTGGATAACTGTTTGTAGCGTAACTTGATGGTTTTTACATCCAAAGGCTGATTGTGGTGAAATCCCATTAAAGAATATGCAATAGCAATTTTATGCCCTTCGAAATCGACGTTTTGGCTCTGTTGTAGACGTTTACATTCTTGGTAGAGATGATCAAGTTGCTGCTTTTGCCTTTTGATAATGAATTGCTGTTCTTTCCATTTATCGTTGTAGTTAAGCCCTGCTTCGTAAACGGTGGTTTTATACACTCGGTGCCAAACCATTCGAACAACAATGATTGCTAGCAAGGTTATTAGCGTTATCAACATGGGCAGCAACCAGTCACTGGTAATCGCTTGTTCCGATTTTGATGTAGGTAGTAAGGAGGGGTGGTTTAGGTCTTGATCGATAAGCTTATCCAACTGCTCGATATTGTTTAGCTGCCTTTCTCGTTGTTGATTGAATTTTTGCTCTAGTAAGCGAGCGTAACCTTGTTCTGCCGTAGAGTCATGGCTAGCATTGATTCGGTACCAGATTTCAGCTAAATCGAGGGGCGAAATTGGCGTTGAGTGCTGTTCATACCACCTTGCTAAGGTTGTGCTGGCTTGGGGATTGCCAGTGAGCGCTAGTTTGATGAGCCAATATTGGGTTTGCAGGGCATCTTTTTCGATCCCTTGGCCAGTCATAAAAGCATTAGCCACTTGTGCTATTGCGGCTGAGTGATTTTGCTCTGCAGCTTGTAAAAACCAATAGAAAGCTTCATTTAAATTTTGAGGGACAGAGGTGCCAGATTGATAGGCGATCGCAAGTTGGTATTGAGCTTGTGGATCATGTTCCTTCGCAAGTTTGATGAGATCGGAGAGATCATCGTTTGCAGCAAGTGGAAATGAAAACAACAAAAATAGCCATAAACTACGAAAACGCATGGTCTTTCTTTCCCTGAAAAAGATAGAAGCCCAGTGGATACCGGGCTATCGTTTTACTACTGAAAATGCAGAACGTTGGCTGCAATTTCAAGTCGCTTGGCAATATTACAATATTATTTGAGTGGCAGAATTTGAATTTCAACGCGGCGGTTGCAAGCACGCCCTTCTGCCGTGTTATTTGAGCATAGAGGGAAACGCTCACCATTGCCACGTGCAATGGCACGACCTGCTGCAACGCCTTGAGAAAGCAGGAAAGAACGTACCGATTCTGCCCGTTTTTCCGAGAGAACTTGGTTGGTGGTGTCACTACCTGTGCTGTCGGTATGACCTTCAATCACTAGGCTAGTGTCTGGGTATTCAACCAGAATGCGTGCCACACCACGTAAAGTTTTGTGAATATAAGAATCGAGTTGATAGGAGTTACTGGTAAAACCGATACCGTTTTCCATGCGTAGCATAAGTTGGTTTTCACCTACACGTACCACTTGAACCCCTGAATCCAACAACGCTTTGCGCAACTCGGCTTCTTGTTGGTCAAAATAGTAGCCAATGCCGCCACCAACTGCAGCGCCACCAGCAGCACCAATTAACGCGTGCTTGCGACGCTCTTTGGCATCATCACCTGTAGCTAGCCCAACTGCCGCACCAGCGATGGCACCTAGCAATGCCCCTTTGGTTGTTGAGTTTGTTTCTGTTTCGCCAGTTGTTGCATTTTGGCGCTGAGTAGCCTGACAGCCAGACAGTGCAACCACTGCCGTTAACAACAAAGTTGCTTTATTCAACACATTCTCTCCAGTTATTGAATATTGAATGATCTGACGTGCAATAAACGAGAAATTGCTTTTAACGTCAATTGGTGAATTGTGCTTTTGACCAATATATTACAAATGCTTATTTAAGCAGTTTCGGCGCTTGTGCACCGTGAATAGGACGATTAACCGAGACGCGACGACCTTTTTTTAGGCCAGTTTCATAATCGGCGGTGAGATTCTTCATCGCTTCTCTGAGCTGTTGTTTAAAGGTTTCTCGGTCAATATTTTCGAATTCCTTATCAATATAGCTATTGATCTTGTTCATCGAATCTTCGTCTGGAGTAATGATGGGTAGTTTTTCTAAAGCGCCTTCAATCCAGCCTGAAACAAAAGAATTGACGCGACGAGTAACTTCTAGTGAGGAGGTCCCTGAACCGGCAAAGCTGTTACGAAATTGCCCTGTTTGTTCGTTCATCTCACGATAGATGATGTCAAAAGCAAATGCCGCAAAAATGGCGCGGTCGGCTTCCCCAATAAACTCAACGCGTTTTAGACCTTTGTGGTTGATGAGTACCGCCTCAACCCCAAAGCGAGTATTGATGCCACGGATCACACGTAAAATCCCAGAAGAAATGGCAGCCGGAAGCAAATGGGTTGACTGAGTTTTGCCCATTTTAATGAACTCAATATCGTCTTTATCGAGACCATATTTCAGCATCAGATTGTGCGCCATTTTGATCGCATTCGCGGCTTCATTAATGTTGGCGGAGTTTCCTAGCTCTAGGCATTTAGCAATTTTTTTGAGGGCTTTTTGTTTATCCATTGGCAAGTAAAACAGATTCGGTACGACTTAAGAAAAGTCCGACATTCTAGCGTTTTTACTTGTGGAGGAAAAGGGAAGAGGCCATCTCATTAAAGATGGCCTCTCACTAATTTGGGATTGCGTAGGTTTAGATGCCGAGTTGGTCTAGTAAATCAGCCGCTTCGTTATCTGGTGTTGTAGTGGCTGCGGGGGTGTAAGATTTTTTCTGTTGTAGTGCGGCTTCCAAAATGTCGTCAGGACTTTCGTCTTCTTGAACATCAAATTCTTCAAGTTGGATAAATTCGGTTTTATCCATCGCCAACTCAAGGTAAAAAATATTGTTATTCGCAGTGGAGAAGGTGACTCGGCGTGCTTGTGGACGGTCAAGGTTGGTATCTACCGATAAGATTACCTGTTTATTCAGAGAAAGCATTTTCGGTTGGTTTTGAGTGATGTTGGTTTGTAGTTCTTTGCGGACTTTGTTGGTGAAATCGCCCACCAGTTGGTTCATCAACTCACCCAATACATCGCCCACTTCATCAGAAGTGTGCAGTACGGCGAGTTCATCTTCTGGCATGCCCATATTGCGCATATAGTTGGTGTAAACCTCAAGTGCAGCTTTGGCGGTAAAGTTGATGACAACGAGACCTGTAAACCCCCCATCAAACAATACAAAACAGCCGAAGTCTGGTTTCAGCGAGGTTTTATTAATTTTTTGTACCATTGCAGAATAGTGAATCGGTGAATTCGTTGCGGACGTGAGAACCGTAGAGACCGATTGGCACAGCATAAGTAGGATATCTTCCGTTGTTACTATTTGATTTTTTTTCATCGTTTTTTCCATACAGTTCTAAATAAGCGAAATAACAGAATGGGCCAGCAATAAATAAAGTTGAAAAAATTCTGTTTCACCTCATTCTGGCATTCAGATTCTGATTTGATCACCATTTTAAATGTTGTAAAGTGACCAAATTCAAAGATTATTCTTTAAAATCCAACAATAACCCAAAGCTGATTGGATCAGCGTAGTAGGGGCAGGAAGCAAATGTTACCAAGACTTCATCACCAATCTGACGTTGATCCGGTGGTTTTAACTTTTTTACACGAGTTAAAAGCTGCAGGATTCGCTGGCGATATTGAAACTCAGTATTCTAGCCGCCTTGCGGTTGCAACCGACAATAGCGTTTATCAACAGTTGCCTCAAGCGGTAGTACACCCCAAATCCACCACAGATGTGGTTCTTATAGGAAAGATTAGTTCAAAACCTGAATTTGAGAGAGTAACTTTTTCGCCTCGCGGTGGCGGCACGGGGACTAATGGACAATCACTGACCAAGGGCGTTGTTGTCGATCTCTCTCGCCATATGAATCGCATCTTAGAAATTAATCCTCAAGAAGGTTGGGTACGAGTGCAAGCGGGGGTGATTAAAGATCAACTGAATGATGCTGTTCGCCCTTATGGCCTTTTTTTCTCTCCCGATCTTTCAACCAGTAACCGAGCTACGTTAGGGGGAATGATTAATACCGATGCGTCTGGGCAAGGTTCACTACAATACGGCAAAACTTCGGATCATGTGTTGTCGTTGCAAGCGATATTTGCCGATGGCTCTCTGTTAGAAAGTGATCTCTCACAAGGTCTCCCCGAGAAATACAGTTTTGCGGCGCAAGCGATGCAAGTCACAGAGATGGTTTGCCGTAGTAAGCGCACACAAATTGTTGCTAAATTTCCACCACTTAATCGCTTTTTAACCGGATACGACTTAAAAAATGCATTAAATGAAGCTGAAGACCACTTCGATATCACACGGGTATTGTGTGGCGCAGAAGGTTCGCTGGCGTTTATTACTGAAGCTAAACTTAATTTAACGCCAATTCCCAAAGCACGCACTTTAGTGAATGTGAAATACGACAGCTTTGATTCCGCACTGCGTAATGCGCCTTTGATGGTTGAAGCTAAAGCGTTATCGGTGGAAACCGTTGATTCGAAAGTTCTGAATCTCGCCAAAGAAGACATTGTCTGGCACAGCGTAAAAGATTTGCTGACCGATGTACCGGGTAAAGAGATGCAAGGCATCAATATGGTCGAATACGCAGGCCAAGACAGCGTGCAGATTAATGAGCAGGTCACACAATTAACTGCGCGCCTTGATGAGATGATAGCCAACCAACAAGCAGGGATTATCGGCTATCAAGTATGCAGTGATTTAGCGAGCATCAACCGTATTTATAACATGCGTAAAAAAGCGGTGGGCTTGCTCGGCGCAGCCAAAGGCCGAGCTAAACCGGTCGCCTTTACCGAAGATACCTGTGTGCCGCCAGAAAATTTGGCCGATTTTATCGTTGAATTTCGTGCGCTGCTCGATTCCAAAAATCTGGCTTATGGCATGTTTGGGCATGTGGATGCGGGCGTATTGCATGTGCGCCCAGCGCTTGATCTGTGCGACCCAAAACAAGAACTGTTGATGCGTGAAATTTCCGATCAAGTGGTCAAGCTCGTCGCTAAATATGGCGGCTTGATGTGGGGGGAGCACGGCAAAGGCTATCGTTCGGAATACGGCCCAGAATTTTTTGGTGAGGAGCTGTTCACCGAACTGCGTCGTGTGAAAGCGGCGTTTGACCCGCACAACAAGATGAATCCGGGCAAGATTTGTACCCCACTCGATACACCGTTTGAACTGGTCAAGGTATCGGATACTAAACGTGGCTTTTACGATCGCCAAATCGACGTCAAAGTGCGCGACAGCTTTAAGCAAGCGATGGAGTGTAACGGTAACGGTTTGTGCTTTAACTACGAAAACAGCTCTCCGATGTGTCCGTCAATGAAGGTGACTGCCGATCGCCGCCACTCGCCGAAAGGGCGCGCAGGATTAGTGCGGGAATGGTTACGTCAACTGACTGAGCAGGGTATTGATATTCTCGATCTTGAAAAAGCCACCCTCGAATCCTCACCAACGGTAAAATCCATGCTGGATCGGGTTCGCCATGCCTTGAGTAAAGATAAAGAATACGATTTTTCGCATGAAGTGCATGAAGCGATGAATGGCTGTTTAGCCTGTAAAGCCTGCGCCAGCCAATGCCCGATTAAGGTGGATGTACCTAGTTTCCGTTCGCGCTTTCTGAATATCTATCACAGCCGTTATCCGCGCCCAGTCAAAGATTATTTAGTCGCGAATATCGAAACCTTATTGCCTGTGATGGCGAAGGCTCCGCAACTGGTGAATAGCGTGTTAGCACAATCTTCGGTGCAGAAGT
>JBOFIW010000149.1:0-10084 GCA_051650365.1 Vibrio sp.
CCAACAACCACCGGAAGTGTTCCTCTCGCTGTTGCTACCTCAAAAGATACTCGTACATCAACCGAGGAAAAACCAGCATTATGTAATGTTGCTTCAATTTCATTAAGCGTCAACCCAGCCTCAGAACCCGTCTTATCATCACTCAGCCAATCAAAATGCACAAAATAACCACCTTCATCCACTAAAGTGAAAATGATATCTGCGGCATCTTGGAAATTAGGTAAGAAAGCGCATACCGATGAAGCAACAACCACATCAAATTGTTTACGAAATGCTGGATGCTGAGCGACTAAACCACGGGTAAGAGAATCTACCACAGGTTCTACATTACGTAGCTCTTTACGATCGAGCTCTTCAATCATCGCTTCAGAGCAGTCCAAAGCAACAATATCACGAGCAAGTGGTGACATCAGTTGACTCAACAATCCTGTGCCACAGCCAAAATCCAATACATGCTTACCTTGTAAAGGCAGGATTTTTGTCAGTTGTTGAAATACACTTTGTGCAAAAACATGAGTAGCAGGGTCATTTTCCCAATTTGCGGCGTATTCATCCCAGTCGTGTGCCATCATGGCCTCCGTATTACTTCTTGTATTCGGGCAATGCTGCCAAGAGTAAACCAAAATGAAGTCAAGTTCATAGCGTTACAACGCATTCTTTACTAAGAAAATCTTTTTTACTTTACCTGCCAAGAATTTATACAAACATAGATCTGTAATTCGGTATGGGCTCAACATTCTGAACGGGTTGAGTTTATTACCGTTATCTCCTCGTCGAATTACTCAATTTTACAAACTCAAATCAGCCTTGTTTGCTAGAAATAGACTCCGGTGCTCTACTGGAGAGGGAATGGGGTTGACGCGTTACCCACCAGCAAATTAATGAGCCCAATGTCACCATCATCACTCCCTGCCAAAAACTCATACCCAGTAGAACCCCCAGGATCAGCGAAGAAAACAGCGTTGAAATCACTGGTGTGAAGTAAGAGATTGTCGCCAATAATAAAATGTTGCCACGTAAAATCGCCACATTCCACAGAGCGTAGCTACCTCCCATCACAACGCCCGTCAAAAGCAAAGTACCCACACTTGACCATGAAAATGAGAGTGAGGGCTCATCACTTAATACGTATTGAATCCACAAAGTACTCGCCGTTGCGACAAAAAAGATCACAATTGCATTTTGTCCCTGCGCTAAACGTTGTGTGACATTACAGTAAACCGCCCAGATAAAAGCACCAATAAGCGCCATTGCATAGACCGTTGGATTAGAGCTAATTCGTGCTGTGAAATCCGTCAGAGAGATGCCTTGCTCTGCAATAATCGTCCACGCCACTCCGATAAAGGCTAATCCAACGCTGGGATAAACCCAAAAGCTGACCGAGCGTTTACTCAACAGTACCGCAATCAATACGGTGAGAGCGGGCCAAAGATAGTTGATCACTGATATTTCAATGGCTTGGAGACGATCATTAGCCATTCCCAGCGCTAACGCCAAACAAATCTCGTAACTCACAAACAGGACTCCGCCTATCAATAAATAACGCGAAGCCCCCTGCTTTAACTTGGGTAAGCCCATTGTAAAGAGTAAAAACACCGCACTCGCGGTATAGATCAATGCGGCTCCACCAATCGGTGAAAACTCTTCGGCAACTCGCCGAGTTAATCCCATCAGGCTGCCCCAGAGCAAAATTGCAGCAATGCCATATAGAGTATGTTTGTGAGTGTTGAATCGCTGTTTCAAGGTTCCACCAAGGAGATTAAGCCGTCATTTGGTATACTATTCAATGGTTGTTAGAGAGCGCAATATTCTCGCCGGCGTGCCCCCCACTAAGGTATCGGGAGGGACATCATGGTTCACAACCGAATTAGCCGCCACTACCGATCGAGCACCAATCGTGACACCTTGGTTAATCACCACGTTGCCACCGATCCATACATCATCTTCCACCACAATCGGTCTACAAATGGTTTCCCATGATTGGCGACGGCGGTAATCAAGAGAATGGGAGGCGGTGTAAAACTGCGCACTTGGGCCGATCAGAACATTATTACCGATAGTGATTGGCGCGCCATCGAGCATGACCACGTTCATATTGATGAAGGTGTGCTCACCAATATGAATGGTTTTACCAAACTCACAATGAAACGGTGGCTGAACCCTACTCTCTTTACCGAGATAACCAAATAGTTCTCTTTGCAGAGATTGCAGTTCAATGTCATCAAGGCTTTGGTTAATCGCAAGTTTCAGCCTACCAGCTTGGTGGCGTAGTGCTTCAACTTCTGCTGATGCACCATCAAAGTGTTCACCATTGAGCATTTTGTCCAGTTCATTCATATTTGTATTCCCCCTTATTTATCAAGGCATAAGGTTAACTACAAGCCAGAAAATGAAAAGTGCAAACAATGGCGAATCGGTTTCCTCTATTCTTTGTCGCTCTCTTTCGCCACTGCCTCCAATGGTTCAACACGGGTGACTAATAGCTGGTCAACTTTATAGTTATCAATATCAACCACTTCAAATTTATATCCTGCATATACAACAGAATCGGTGCGACGAGGAATTTTACGCAACATGTACATCATAAAGCCGGCAATGGTTTCGTAATTTTGCTGCTGTGGGAACTCTTCAATGCCAAAAGAACGCATCACATCGGTAATGGGAGTTACGCCATCTACTAGCCAAGAGTTACCATCACGCGCGACAATCTGCTCCTCACCTTCGGCAAGAACCCATGTTCCCATAACCGCACTTTGCAAATCATTGAACGTCACAACACCGACCACCAGCGCATATTCATTCATCACCACCGCAAAATCGACACGGTTAATTTTGAAATACTCCAATGCCTCAGAAAGGCTTAACGTATCAGGAATAATCGGGCAGCCGATGACGACATTGCTCTCTTTTAGGTTCATGTTTTGGCCATTAATCACTCGAAGCAACAAGGCTTTTGAATCAACATAACCTTTGATCAGATCCAACTGACCATCACAGACCAAAAATTTATTATGCGGATGCTGAGAAATTTTCTGTTTGATCTCTTCTTCACTATCGCTGAGGTTAAGAAATACTAGACTTTCACGTGCTGTCATTGCCGAGGTCACCGGAATACTCTGCATCTCAAACACGCTTTCCATCATCTGTTGTTCACCTTTATCCAGCACTCCGGCCTCTGCACCTGCATCCATCACCGCATAAATATCATCTGACGTGATTTCATCATTGCGCTCCATCGGCACACTCAAGGCACGGAATAAAAGGGTCGCAAGACCATTGAAAAACCAGACAATCGGTTTTAGTAAAGTGATACACAACTGCATACCGCCCACCAAATTGGTCGCGATACGCTCCGGCATGGCCATGGCAATACGTTTGGGCATCAGATCGGCAATTAAAATGAACATGCTAGTCACTAGCATAAATGACAAAATAAAGCTGGCTTGTGCTAACCAATTACTTGGGATCACCCCGTCAAGCATCGTTTTAATGTAAGGCGTAAAGGCGGACTCGCCGACAATTCCCCCCATAATGGCAACAGCATTGAGGCCAATTTGTACTACAGTGAAAAAATTACCAGGGTGAGCTTGCAGCTCTAGCACTCGCTCGGCTCGCTCATCACCTTCATCCGCCATTTGGCGTAAACGAATTTTTCGCGCCGCGGCGAGCGAAATTTCCGACATAGAAAAGAAACAACTGGCAGCGATCAGCGCCATAATAATGGAGATGTTTTCGAAAAAACTCATAGGTGTACACCCAAAATCAACAAAACAAGAGAGCTAAAACAACATAGAAGGGCAGATAGACCGATAAATAAACGCATCTTTATCCGCCTCGATTAAAAATAAACAAGCGCGAGACGGATAAAGAGATGATTACAGCAGACATCACTGCTACTTCACGTTAAAGCGTAGGATTATAAAAGCAAATTACTCAGTGCGAATTTCCCATGAGTGACTCATTTCAACGCCTTTCCCAAGCATCAAACATACAGAACAGTATTTCTCTAATGAGTCCGCGGTCACTTGTGCCGCAATATCCTGATCCAAATTTTCGCCACTCAAAACAAAGTGAATGTTCACTTGTGTAAAAAGTTTAGGCGCAATTTCACGGCGTTCAGCACTCAGTTTAGCTTCACAGCTACGAATTTTTTGCCCCGCTTTTTTCATGCCATCAACGACATCAACTGAGCTACATCCTCCCGCCGCCATCAATACCATCTCCATAGGGCTTGGCGCGCTAGCACCGCCGCTACCATCCATCACAATGGAATGCCCTGAATTTGATAGCCCGATAAAACGAAAATCTTCAACCCATTTCACTTGCGCTTGCATAGCAGAAACTCATATAAAGTTAATGAACGATTGTATGTTAGCACAATGCTCTGAAGATAGATGCATGAGAAGCGATAGACTTAACAATAGAAGATTTACACTCGCGTCTATTACACGATCTGCTTTCATCTGTGCAAGATTTATAAATTGAAAACTTAAGTTTGTTTAACTTGTGCTTGCTCAACGATTGGGATTGTAGAATAGTACAGCGTTTCATATTAACGAGGCTATGCTAATGAATACCATAAAAATCAGAGTTCGTGACTCTTTGGTCTCAGGGCTGATTAACGGCATCATTAATGGAATTATTGCATGGACGAATTTTAAACATTTGGACTTCGTGCCAATGTCATCAAATATTATCTCACAAAGCCAAACGTCGGTATGGGGACAAGCGGTTTCGCTGACTTTTGGCCTAGGGATCATCCTCTCTTTGATCACATCAAAGTTGTTCACTCACCAAATATTAAAACTTCACCCAAAGATGCAAACCCAACTCAACGCATCCTTCTGGTCTACTCAGCTCCCGGTTGCGCTTTCTCATGCGGCCGCACTGTTTGGTTGGTTTGTCGTCGCCGCTGTGATCTGGACAAAATACTTTGGTGAAGTAATGGTTTCCCCATCAACCGCCGCATGGTTGGTGGGTGCTTTTGCATTTCTAGTAACAATCATTGTTGAGTTCCGCACAAAACGCAGTGTAATTTTCCGTAAAATCAGCATTTTCGATCAGTAAACAATATCTCAATTAATTTGTAATAATGCTGTTATTCAACATTATTGGCATTCACCTAGATAAATGCTGATGCAAGGGTGGAGCAACATGGCCAATCCTGCTGCAATCTTCATAGGAAAGGCATCCACCAAATAACTCTTAGATTAAGTTAAGGAACTCACCCCATGTCAGAACCGGTTACAACACAGCAAAATGAGCCAAGCGCAGAGAAAAAAACTCAAGCGGCTCGTTCTCTGACGAATTGGATCATTGGTTTGGTTTTTCTGCTTTGGGTTTATACCTTATGGGCAGATCGAGTAACACCAATGACGGATCAAGGCCGTATTAATGGCCAGGTAATTCGAATTAGCCCACAAGTGTCTGGCCCAATTGCCAGTGTCAATATTGCTAATAATGAGACCGTCTCTCGTGGACAGATCTTAGTTAATATAGATAAACAACCTTTTGAGCTTGAAGTAAAGGCAGCTCGCTTGGCACTCAAGCAAGCTGCACAATCTTACCATGCTGACTCTGCAGCAATTAATGTTGCTAAGGCCAACGAAGTCGCTGCACGTGTCAAATACAAAAATGCTCAGCAACACGTTCAACGCAATAAGGCTTTACTTGAAAAAGGAACGATTAGCCGTGCAGTAATGGATGACAGTGAAGCAGAACTGCAATCTGCCGAGGCAAATTTGGCTCAAGCGACCTCTGCCTTGGAAAAAACCCAACAGGAGTTTGGTCCTCGTGGTGAGGATAACCCAGAAATACAAACCGTATTGAATCGTCTTGAACAGGCACTGTTGAATCTTGCCTATACCGAAGTTACTGCACCGAACGATGGTGTTGTGACAAATATGAATTTAGCCGAAGGGCATTACGCAAGCACGGGCCAGCCTTTATTGACATTTGTTAATAAAGATAACTTATGGCTTACTGCTATGGTACGAGAAAACTCACTGGCTCATTTAAAACCTGGCGTTAAAGTCAAAATTGTCCTTGATGCCAATCCTGGTGATGTTTTCACTGGCGAAATCTCTTCAATAGGCTGGGGAACCAGTGGCAATGGCAGTCTACAGGTAAACAACAGTAGTGGGTTAATTGAATCACCAACCAATGATCCTAAAGCACAGCGTTTCCCTGTAAATATTCGATTTGTTGGCCTACCAGAAGATGTTCAACTGCGCTATAGCGGCCGTGCAGTTGTTGGTTTTTATCCCGACGAATCTTACTTAGGGGAACGTTTGTTAGATGTCTGGATGTGGGCATGGAGTTATATCAGCTATGTTTCATAGCAAATCTAATCCACTAATCCGAGTTGCTCTGTTTCCCGTACTCCTCTTGTTTTGGCAGTACGTTTTCGGCACAGATTTACCACTCCTAGCACCTGCAATGTGTGTGGTATTTCTGACGACAACACATAACCCGCCGCCGCTGATTATGGTGTTCCTCATGGGCGGGGTACTTTACATTACAGCTTGGCTACAGGCGCTACTGAGCAACCTGCTACACGACTACCCACAAGTCTACTATTTAGCTTTATTGGGTGTTTTCTATTGGTGTATGGAACGAACGAAGCAAAATGCCCAAGACTTACTGGCCATTTTATTGATCGTCTCTACCGCGATGATTGCAGTGTTTACCAAACAAAAAGGCATTGATGTTGGTCAGATCCCAATGGCTCTACTCACCAACATTTTTGTTGCTGGATTTACTGCCTACCTAGGCTACTTTTTATTTCCAGGTGGCGAACCACTGGCAGAGTTCCCTAAACCTTATGAACCCAATCGTAAGCATAATGAAAAGTGGCACACTTTGTTCAAAGCCAGCATGGTGCTGTTGGTGCTCTATATTACGATCACGCTAGATCTTGAGCAGAGCACTATCATCGCCATTGTAGTGGCCTTAGTCCTTAAAGACCCCGACCCTAGTGTCGGGAAGGACTATGGCATAAGACGTTTTCTGACCACTTATGCCAGTGTGCTGTTTGCAATACCTCCGTTGATCATGAGTGTCATACAAGCAAACATAATTGGGGTTGTCGGGGCAGCTATTGTCAGTGCTTTGTTAATGGGTATTTATGCTGTGGAGAAGAAAGCCAGCTACAACTCCATTCAACTGCTCTATTCAAGTTATGTAGTTCTGGTTTATTACGGCATTACCTCCACCAGCATCACTGCGTTGTCAGATGATATTGTCCGATTTACCTCAATACTGATTGCCGTTCTATTGGGCTTGATGGGACTCATTCTTCTGCATCCTCGAGAAGAAAGGTAAGTGACTAGAATCGAAAAAGTCTAACGATACTTCCTTAGGCTCTTTCGTTGCCTAGCAACACACGATTTACTCTTTGTAACTCTTATGGACACGCGCTGGCTTGTAGCATAAAAACTCTTTAGGTCTGGTATAACCAATGAAATATCATCTGGCGAAATAAGAAAACCCCACTAAGCCTTAACTTAGTGGGGTTCAGTTCTTACTCGCAGCAATCCAGCTACTATAGGTGCTCCCTGCATCTATTCCTTGATAGTCTGCTGTGTCCTTCAGCGCAATCCGTTTCATCGCCTTCCTAGCGGTGTCCCTTACTCTATCATCCTGATAGATATCGCCTTAGTCCTTTAAGTTGTCCATTAACTCTCCGTTTATAACCATCCTAGTTACTAAGCGTCCAGCTAACGTCCTTCGCTTTCCATGCCGACCATTCACCCTGAACAATCGAAATCTTCGTCCTGAAGATGACCAATCCTTGGGTCTTTCCTGTTCCGTGTCCGCTTCCTGCTGACGGTTAGACTTTACGACATGCACTTTTTTCAGCAAGCCATGTATTTATTCTCACAGAGGCTCATAAAACAAAAAACAAAACAATACAGACTAAAATCAGTAAGTTAGATAAATACAAAGTTAAATGCGTGCGTTTTAACACTAAAATATCCTACAGAACGCGTAAGAGATCTCGCACAAGAGCAATCATAAATAAAGAACAATGATCTTTTCTTGCCATAACACACCTTGTGATATTAATCCCAAAATGCCCCACCTATTACATTGAAAAAATGAGTCCATTATCGAGTAAAAATCGAACAACATACTGGAATAATGAGAAGGGATACTCTTATCACTAAAAGCGAGATAGTATTAGCAGCAGTAATGTACCTAAAAATACGAACTCTACTGCTTAACATTAGCGCGTATGGATAAGGAATAACGACATGATTTCAAAATGGGCACAACGTTTTTTCCAAATGGCCGAATTAGTGGGCTCTTGGAGTAAAGATCCTTCCACGCAAGTTGGAGCTGTCATCACCAAGCAAAACCGAATTATTTCGGTCGGTTTTAATGGCTATCCACACGGTATCTCTGACAGTGCAAGTACTGATGATCGTGATATGAAGTATTTGAAAACTCTGCATGCGGAAGAAAATGCGATTCTTTTTGCAAAGCGTGATTTAGATGGTTGCGAAATTTACGTTACGCACTTTCCGTGCCCTAACTGCGCAGCAAAAATCATTCAAACGGGTATTGCAGCGGTTTATTGCCCAGAGCAGTCTGATGATTTTCTCTCACGTTGGGGAGATAAGATCAAAGTCAGCCAAGATATGTTTTTGCAAGCTGGTGTCAAAGTCCACTGGCTACCGCTAACGGAACTACAGCACATCAATACGATTACATTATCAACCGATAATCATTGTTGACCTTATGCCCTCTGTATGATGAGGGCATCTAACTCAATTTTGAGACTCGCGATAACCCTCGCACATTTTCAACATTCCTGCCTTTTATTCAATGCTAAATCGCAGTACATCTAAATAGAACCTAGCTAAAATCAAACAAGATTATTAGTCTAGTTGTGTTAATTCTGCACTATGGATAGTGAATGACGTCTCTAATTTCGGTTCCCGATGGTAAATTAACTTCGCCTCTATGGGCTAATTTATTTTTTCATTTTGGGCTAACAGTAGTCAGTTATACCCTCATAGTTGAACATTCAGCGATAGCTCAACTCTATCTGTTGTTTCCCTTGTTAATGTTGGTTGCTTTTTGGCTACCAAATCGCAATACTCGCGGAGTCTCAGCCTTTAGTGCCATGCTATTAATTGTCATTGGCAGTAATTTTACTCCCCTAAGCGTTAATGCGATCGAAGAATCCTTCCTTTTACTGCCTTTAATCTACGTCGTTTTATTGCCTGCAACTTGTTGGCCAATGCTAGTCGCCATCGTTCTGGTCACGTGCTATTACACTTCAATAGACAGCAGTATGTTCAGTGAGTTTGCCGAAGATGCAATAGAACTGTTAGTAATTACTACATTTGCAACCGCTGGAACATATTACCGACTTTCTTTGCTCAAGCAGGTTAAACGTTACCGGAAAGACAGCTTGACGGATTTCTTAACTTCATTGGGCAATCGCAAAGCATTTCAGCTCCAGTTACACCAAATCCAGAAGCAGAATCAACCAAGCCAATATGCTTTACTGCAAGTGGATTTAGATGATTTCAAACAGATCAATGACAGCTTAGGGCATCAGCAAGGCGATCACCTCTTAGAAGAATTAGGGAGGCGTTTGCGTTCACTCCATACTCCTAATTGCCAGATATATCGCTTGAGCAGTGATGAGTTTGCTCTCATACTGCATCAGGATGAGCAACTTACGTCGGCGATCAATCATACCTTAGATCAACTCAGCAGCACTCTACACCAAGAGTACAAACTTGGTCAGAGAGTCTACTCCGTGACCACCAGTATTGGGATAGCTTTGCTAGAGGATGCTCTTAATGATGCTGATATATGGTGTCGTAACGCCGACATTGCATTGCTCAAAGCCAAAGAATGTGGAAAGAATTGTGTTCGTTGGTTTGACAATGAACTTCTTGGGGAAACCATACGCCAGTTTCAGATCGAACGTGAACTGAATATCGCCTTAGAAAAGAACCAATTATTACTGCACTACCAACCTAAAGTAGAGATATGTACAGGTCGAATTGTCGGGGTTGAAGCGCTCGTTCGTTGGCAACATCCTGAGTTAGGAATGATCAACCCC
>JBOFIW010000150.1:0-1917 GCA_051650365.1 Vibrio sp.
AAGCGCAGTAGCACTTCATCACCGGCTTGTGCGACCGCCAAAATCGCGCTGACTTCTTCACGCAGTGAAGCGACTTCTTTGGCATCAATACTGCCATGAAAATCGAGCACAAACAGATGCGGTTCGCGTTTGCTTTCCAATTCGCCTTCTTTTGCCGCTTGCTTGAGTGATTTCTCACGACTTTTCTGTTCTGCTTTTTCTTTCTTCTTTTCTGCCTTATCACGCGCTTTTAAAAAGGCATCGTCATGCAGATAAGATTCTAAACGTTCAACTGTCTCTTTGTGCTGCTCGGTCAGATCGGTGATTTCCAACTCACCTTTGGCCGCCCCACTGCGTCCACCCAGCGATTTAACCACCACCAACACCGCCACCAACGCGACTACGACAGTCACAATCTTGGCCAAAAACAGGCCGTAATCTAACAAAAACTCCAAGTGACTCATCCTTCTTCAATGCGAATTGGTGTATTGTAACCACCTTGTCACGAAGACTTAAAGTAAATCCTCTTCTGAGCCACATTACCCGTGTGGTTAACGAAAAAAAACTGCGGTGTATCAGCCAGAAGAGCCAAGAATAATAAGGAATGTAAGGCGTGAATTATTCAGTCTCAGCAGATGCCCTAAAAGAGAAAGTAATTTTAGTCACAGGTGCCGGAGACGGCATCGGTAAACAAGCGGCGATTAGCTTCGCGGCACATGGCGCCACCGTGATCCTCCTCGGTCGCACCGTGAAAAAGCTCGAACAAACTTATGATGTAATTGAAGCTGCAGGTTACCCTACACCCGCCATCGTACCCCTAGATATGAAAGGCGCGACCAAACAAAACTATCTGGATATGGTGGATACCATTGAAGAGCAGTTTGGCCGCTTGGATGGCGTTCTACACAACGCAAGCTTGCTTGGTGTGCTTAGCCCTTTTGATCAAATTGGCGAAGACAGCTTTGATGAAGTAATGCAAGTGAACGTTAAAGCGCAGTTTCTAATGACTCAAGCACTGCTGCCTTTGCTGCATAAATCTCCGGATGCACGAATTGTGTTTACCAGCTCAACCGTAGGCCACATTGGCCGTGCTTTCTGGGCAACTTACGCAATTTCTAAATTCGCCACCGAAGGCATGATGCAAATTCTGGCCGATGAGCTGAGCGACAGCACCATTCGCGTCAATGCGATTAACCCTGGGGGTACTCGTACGGGAATGCGCGCGAAAGCCTATCCCGCGGAAGATGCAGACCAATTAAAAACGCCGCTCGACATCATGCCACTCTACTTGTATCTGATGGCTCCAGAAGGTCGCGAAATCCATGGGCAATGTATTGATGCCCAACCGAAGAAATAGCGCGGTTTAGTGTTAGGTTTTGCTCAAAGACAAACGCCTTGCTCATAGCAAGGCGTTTTTATTCCCTAGTATCATCACGGGTAAGGAAAGAGCTTAATCTCGGCTCATCAGCACAATGTGATCTTCCCAATCGATCACATCTACTTCATAGACGATTTTACCGCGCACACTTTCATCGGCGGCATGCATGGCGTCTTTCGAACCGGTCAGCAAAGGATGCCACTCCGGAAGCGTTTGACCACTGCCGAGTAAACGGTAAGCGCAAGTATCGGGCAGCCAGATAAATTCTTCGATCTTGTCGCGGGTGAGTTTTAAGCACTCTTCACCTGAGCTAAAGCGATTTGGGTAATCTTTACAAGAACAGGTTTCGCTATTGAGCCAGCTACACGCCACATTGGTGTAGTAGATTTCATCCGTATCTTCATCCATGAGTTTGTGCAGACAACATTTACCACAGCCATCGCACAGTGATTCCCATTCGGCTTCGGTCATTTGATCTAAAGTTTTGCTTTGCCAGAAGGGTGTACTCATTGCATTGTCTTACGGTTAATTAATTGGGGGACGATTTATACTCTTTGCGC
>JBOFIW010000151.1:0-3944 GCA_051650365.1 Vibrio sp.
TGTCCGATTTTGGGTTTGATGTCGTCGCGCAAAGCGAATTCAACGTCCCTGAAGTGGCAGAAACAGGCACCACTTTTATTGAAAATGCGATCATCAAAGCACGTCATGCCGCGAAAATTACCGGCTTACCAGCGATTGCCGATGATTCCGGTTTGGAAGTGGACTATCTAAACGGCGCGCCGGGCATCTATTCCGCTCGCTACGCAGGTGAACATGCCAATGATGGTGACAACCTGAACAAGCTGCTGGCGGCGATGCAAGATGTGCCAGACGACCAGCGCAGCGCGCGTTTTCATTGTGTACTGGTGTTGATGCGCCACGCGGATGACCCAACGCCTATCGTTTGCCACGGCAAGTGGGAAGGCAAAATCCTCACCGCACCACACGGCAGCAATGGCTTTGGTTACGATCCGATTTTCTGGGTTCCGGAAGAAAACTGCGCTTCTGCTGAGCTAGAACCGGTACGCAAAAAACAGCTTTCACATCGCGGTAAAGCCCTACAAAAACTGTTCAAAGCGATTGAAGAGCAGCGCACATGCTAACGCCCCCGCCGCTTAGCTTATACATTCATATTCCGTGGTGCGTGCAGAAATGCCCGTACTGCGATTTTAACTCGCACGCGCAGAAAGGCGATATTCCTGAGCAAGAGTATTTGGATGCACTGTTGGAAGATCTGGATCGCGACATCGAACGTTACCAGCTCAAAGGCAACCCGCGCCTGCTGCACTCGATCTTTATTGGCGGAGGTACACCAAGCCTTATCTCTGCTGAAGGCATCGCGCGTTTGCTGCAAGGCGTTGCCGAGCGTATTACGTTTAAGCCAGACATTGAAATCACCATGGAAGCCAACCCTGGCACGATTGAAGCGCAGCGTTTTGCTGGCTATCGCACCGCTGGGGTCACTCGCATTTCGATTGGTGTGCAGAGTTTTGAGCCAGAAAAATTAGCGCGTTTAGGACGCATCCACGGCCAACAAGAAGCAGTGCGCGCTGCACAGTTAGCACACCAAATTGGCCTCAACAGCTTTAATTTGGATTTGATGCACGGCTTACCCGATCAAACTCCAGAGCAAGCACTGGCCGATTTGGATCAGGCGATTGCGCTGAATCCGCCGCATCTGTCTTGGTATCAACTGACGATTGAACCCAACACGCTGTTTTACTCGAAACCGCCTAAGCTGCCGGATGAAGATGCACTATGGGATATTTTCGAGCTCGGCCATCAAAAGCTCAGTGATGCAGGGTATGTGCAGTATGAGATTTCCGGCTATAGCAAGCCGGGCTATCAGTGTCAGCACAACCTTAACTATTGGCGCTTTGGGGATTACCTCGGGATTGGCTGTGGCGCGCACGGCAAACTGAGTTTTGCTGATGGGCGAATTGTCCGTACCACCAAAACCAAGCATCCGCGCGGCTACTTGGCAGCGTTGAACAATCTGGCCAAAGCCTATTTGGATAGCGAGCAGTTGGTTGCCGATCAAGACAAGCCGTTTGAGTTCTTTATGAACCGCTTTCGCTTGATTGAACCGTGCCCGAAAGCCGATTTTACCGCCACCACGGGACTTACGATTGACGTGATCCGCCCAACCTTAGATTGGGCGCTCAATGAAGGCTATCTCAGTGAAGATGATCAGCATTGGCAAATCACTGAGAAGGGCAAACTGTTCCTCAATGATCTGCTCGAAGCCTTTATGGCCGATGACGATCAAGAATAAGTAAAGAGGCGATTACGCCTCTTTATTTTTATCTTTTAGCTTAAAAAATCGAGCGGCCAATCCGCTGCGCTAAAAGCTCTAACGCGCGAGTACCCGCGAGTGAGTTACCCGATTGATCCAACGCAGGGGACCAAACCGCAATCGTCATCTCTCCCGGCACCACAGCAATAATCCCGCCGCCGACACCTGATTTCCCCGGCATACCGACTCGATAGGCAAACTCTCCTGCCCCATCATACAAGCCGCAAGTCGCCAGCAAAGCGTTAGTTTGTTTGCTTTGGGTTGGCGTGATCACCGTTTCGCCCGTCACCACAGAAACACCTTTATTGGCCAAATAGCTGAAGGTTTTCGCCAGCTCAACACAGTTCATTTTCAATGCGCAGGCGTGAAAATAGTTGTGCAGTACCGGAATAACCTCATTGTGGAAATTGCCAAAGGAACGCATCAAATAGGCAATCGCGGCATTGCGATCACTGTGCATCATCTCCGATGCTGCCACGACTTTGTCATAAGCAATGAGCGGCTCACCGCTGAGCTGGCGTACAAACTCCAACAAACGCTGACGAGGTGCAGAAAGGCGACTTTGCAGCATATCGCACACCACAATCGCACCCGCATTGATAAATGGATTTCGCGGAATACCCTGTTCCATTTCAAGCTGAATCAATGAGTTAAATGCTTGGCCGGAAGGCTCTTTACCCACGCGACTCCACAGTTCATCCGGTTGATACAAGCCCATAGCCAAAGTTAGACTCAGCACTTTGGAGATCGACTGAATCGAAAATCCTTCTTCAGCATCGCCAGCCGTGATGACTTCCCCTTGGTTGGTAAACACCGCAATACCCAATTTATCACTCGGTACTTTCGCTAGTGCGGGGATGTAATCGGCGACTTGACCTTGCCCGGTGAGTGGGCGAACGTCGTCAAGAATGCTGGCTAAAATGTCTGCTGTTGGCTTCATGGTTGACTCTTTATTATTAGTTTGTCTCAAGCTACTTCAGCTGTTCAATAGCTTGAGGATTAGGGTCAAAAAAGCCAACATCAAATGTTGGCTTAAGCAAAATTCTCGCTTTACGCAGTGCGCTGGTATTTGATGTCCCACACTCCGTGACCTAAACGGTGACCACGCTGCTCAAACTTGGTCAGTGGGCGCTCATCTGGGCGCGGAACGTAGTCGCCATCGGTTGCCAAGTTAGCAAAACCGGGTGCTTGATTCATTACTTCAACCATGTGTTCTGCATAGTTTTCCCAGTCGGTTGCCATATGGAATACACCGCTGCCGATGATCAGCTTTTGGCGTACCATTTCAGCAAACTCAAGCTGCACGATACGGCGCTTGTGGTGGCGTTTCTTGTGCCATGGGTCTGGGAAGAATAATTGCAAAGTGTGCAGGCTGTTGTCTGGAATCATGTGCGCAAACACTTCCACCGCGTCATGGCACATCACACGCAAGTTAGTCACACCCGCTTCACGCGCCGAAGCCAAACAAGCACCGACACCAGGGCTGTGCACTTCAATACCGAGGAAGTTTTTCTCAGGTGCGTTTTTCGCCATTTCGACCAAGGACGCGCCCATGCCAAAACCAATCTCTAGCACAACCGGATTGTCGTTACCAAACACCTGTTGCCAATCCAACAGCTCTGGCTGGTAATCAATCCCCATGGTTGGCCAGCACTCTTTCATTGCGGCTTCCTGGCCTTTGGTCAAACGACCTTCACGACGAACAAAGCTACGAATACGACGCAGCACTTTGCCATCTTCGGTAAATTCCTGGGTGATTACTTCGCTCATTTCTATTGCCTGCACATTGCTAAATCAGAGCGGGAATTATCCAAAGAATCGTCAACGGTGCAAGTGTTATTACTGACCGTTCACCATCCTGCCCTCAAACTCTTTGTCGTTGCCGCCAACACCGCCACAGCTTCAAATAAGAAGAAAGAGAATATCCCCAATGTTTCTCGGTTTTACTTCACCACCAATCTGTGGTGCAATTTTGCTCCACTAGTTTAGACAATAATAATGAGCAAGTCGTGACTCCTTTTGCACAGGCCATCCTTACTTGGTATGACGCCTACGGCCGCAAAAACCTGCCGTGGCAACAAAATAAAAATGCGTATCGCGTTTGGTTATCGGAAATCATGTTACAGCAGACCCAAGTCGCGACCGTGATCCCCTACTTTGAACGCTTTTTAGAACGCTTCCCGACCGTACAAGCCCTCGCGGCAGCACC
>JBOFIW010000152.1:0-1928 GCA_051650365.1 Vibrio sp.
CCGAGCGCATAGCCGCCACGCATTCTGCGACCAAGCCAGGTTCAGCCATTAAACAAGCACCAAAACGACCATTCTGCACTCGATCCGAAGGGCAACCAACGTTCAGGTTAATTTCATCATAACCACGCTCTTGCGCCAATTTGGCACAATGCGCTAAATCCTTGGGATTAGATCCACCAAACTGCAATGCCACAGGATGCTCTTCTTGGTTGTAAGCCAAAAAATCACCACGGCCATGAATAATCGCACCTGTGGTCACCATTTCGGTATACAGAAGTGCTTGCGAAGAGAGCAAACGATGGAAGTAACGGCAGTGGCGGTCAGTCCAATCAAGCATCGGAGCAACTGAAATACGGCACATTGGGAATTCACTAGAAATATCAGGCTTAGACACTGATTCACCTCAATTTTTTATAACACACTCTTACTCTCAATTGCCTAGAATTTACGTGAATTTCCACATATAGTACCCCTCAGAGTTCCCCCTGAAAGAGTAGGACAAATGGCTTCCTATAGCATTGAAACACGCAAGCTGAAAAATGGCGAATCACGCTATAAAGCGACAGTAATAGTAAAAAAGAATTCGCAGATTATACACCGCGAGTCTAAAACATTCAGGAAAAAAGAGCATGCTAGAACCTACGGCAAGAATCGTGTTTTAGAGCTTGAAGTAGGAGGGGGACTAAAGAATAAAACGGTCTCCCTAGGAGAACTACTCGATTTGTTTATGATGACCCCTGAGCTCTGGAATAATACTGGGCGTACAAAAAGGTATGTTATTCAGCTAGTAAGAGATTGTGATATAGCTAAAGTAGACTCAAACTCTCTTCTCACTAGTGACTTAATAGAACACTGCAAACAACGTCGAGCAGCAGGTGCAAAACCAGCAACGATTTATCACGATGTTGCTTATCTACGCTCAGTCATGAAAAAAGCAAATCCCGTGTTTAATATCAGCGCCAATTTTTCGATATTTGAAGAGGCAGTACCAGTACTGATCGATATGGGGTTAGTTGGTAAAAGTGAGAAACGTACTCGCCGTCCAACAGAGAACGAATTGGATAAGCTCAAAGAGGGATTGAAAACTCGTCAAGAATATCGAGCTAACGGCAGCACCCGTATACCCTTCATCGACATTCTAGATTTCAGTATCTTAACTTGCATGCGCATTGGCGAAGTTTGTAACTTACTGTGGGATGATCTTAACGAAGAGCACAAAACAATTATCGTCCGAGACAGAAAAGACCCTCGCAAGAAACAAGGAAATCATATGATCGTGCCACTACTGGCAGAATCATTTGATATTGCGATGCAACAACCTAAAGCAGGTGCTCGTATATTTCCTTACAACCCTCGCAGTGTCTCCGCAGGATTTCAACGAGTGAGAAATAGCTTAGGTATTAGTGATTTAAGGTATCACGACTTAAGACGCGAAGGGGCAAGCCGACTGTTTGAAAAAGGTTATTCAATAGAAGATGTAGCGCAGGTTACTGGGCATCGAAATTTAAATATTCTTTGGCAAGTTTACACGCAGCTATTCCCCCATAAACTGCATGAAAAATTCGAGATAAAGCAATAACAAAAAGCCCACTAACACAGTGGGCTTTTGTCTATTTACGCTTGCGGCGAGTGGTCTTTTTCGTTGTCGTATTCTTTGCCTTAACCACACGACCACCTTTTGCAAAGCGGTAACCTTTCTTGAGTGTGCCGTTTGCTTTCAATCCTACTTTAGCCATTGTTTTGCTCCCATTCTAATTTTGAAATTCTTTTGTCATGCTCTGTAATCGTACGTGTCGTTTTAAGCAGTAAATACCCCGTCCAAAGAACAAGCACGGGACTCACATCACCGCTTAATCCGGTTAGTGCACTGACCAACACACTATCCATTACTGACTCTTTGCTTCATCTCTCAGAGCGTCATACGCTCC
>JBOFIW010000153.1:0-1622 GCA_051650365.1 Vibrio sp.
TGTTAACACCACGTTGACCCAGAGCTGGACCTACTGGTGGACTTGGGTTTGCCATGCCAGCTGCAACTTGCAGCTTTACATAAGCTTCAACTTTCTTAGCCATGATATTTCCTACATTATGGGTACAAACGCTAATCGATTGATCAGCTCCCCGAGTTTCATAAAGAACCTGTAAAAAGGCGCGAAATTATAGTCATAATTCACGCCTCAGACAAGCCTAAAGAGATGCTTTTTTAATCAAACTTTTCAACTTGACCAAATTCGAGTTCAACAGGTGTTGCACGACCAAAGATCGAAACCGACACTTTCAAACGGCTCTTCTCGTAATCCACTTCTTCAACGGTACCGTTGAAATCAGCAAATGGGCCGTCGTTAACACGCACGACTTCACCCGCTTCAAACATGGTTTTTGGACGAGGTGCTTCGCTGGCTTTTTCAAGACGGTTCAGAATCGCATCTGCTTCCTTATCCGTGATAGGAGCTGGACGATCCGATGTACCACCGATGAATCCCATTACGCGAGGTACGCTACGTACCAAGTGCCAAGATTCATCATTCATGATCATCTGCACTAGCACATAACCTGGGAAGAATTTACGTTCGCTTTTGCGGCGTTGGCCAGCGCGCATTTCCACCACTTCTTCTGTTGGTACTAACACTTCACCAAACAGCTCTTCCATACCATGCATTTTGATATGTTCACGAAGTGATTGAGCAACACGTCCTTCAAATCCCGAGAAGGCTTGAACTACATACCAGCGTTTTTTGGGAGCTTCACTCATGTATTAAACCCTCTACTATACTCCGGTCGCAAAGGCCACTAGACGGACCATAATGCCGTCAATACCCCAAAGCGCCAGAGACATTACAATACTTACTGCTAAAACGATTAATGTGGTTTGCATAGTTTCTTGGCGAGTAGGCCAGACCACTTTGCGAACTTCCATACGAGATTCGCGTGCAAAAATAATCGCTTCTTTGCCTTTTGTTGTTGTAGCAGCAACACCGAGTGCTGCAGCAATCAACACAATAACACCTGCGGCGCGAGCCACCACAGACAGTTCACCATACAGGTAATTACCCACAACAGCGGCAACCAGCAGAACAAAAGTGATTACCCACTTCAGAGTGTCTGCTGCATTTGAGCTATCAGGAGCTTCAGCGTTGTTTGCTTTCATAAACCAACCTGTCACAAATCTGACTTCTAGACGACAACGACCCCGCTGTTGCAGGGCAAATCCATTCGGTCAACGCAATGCGTTGATTCCATACTAAAGAGCGAGAAAATACTCTCTCACCCCCAAATCTTGACTGCGTTTGATCAATAAATCGACACATCATTGCGCAGCGCAGAAAAAGGGCATCAAATGATGCCCTTTTTAGTAGTGCTTAGTCAAATAATTAAGCGATGATCTTAGCTACAACACCAGCACCTACAGTACGGCCACCTTCACGGATAGCGAAGCGTAGACCTTCGTCCATCGCGATTGGTGCAATCAGGTCTACAACCATCTTGATGTTGTCGCCTGGCATTACCATTTCTACGCCTTCTGGAAGCTCGATGCTGCCTGTTACGTCAGTTGTACGGAAGTAGAACTGTGGACGGTAACCTTTGAAGAATG
>JBOFIW010000154.1:0-2916 GCA_051650365.1 Vibrio sp.
CCATGGCTGTTCTAGAGATTCTTACTGCACCCGATCCAAGACTTCGTGTTCAATCCAAACAGGTAACGGAGGTTGCCTCAGTACAAACCTTAATTGACGACCTGCTTGATACCCTGTACGCCACGGACAACGGCATCGGCCTGGCAGCGCCGCAAGTCGGCCGCGAAGAAGCGATTGTGGTGATTGATTTGTCAGACAATCGTGACGAGCCAATGGTGTTGATTAACCCGAAAGTGGTGAGCGGCAGCAATAAAGAGATGGGTCAAGAAGGTTGCCTATCGGTTCCAGACTACTACGCTGATGTTGAGCGTTATACCTCTGTGGTGGTTGAAGCGTTGGATCGTGATGGTAAGCCACTGAAAATTGAAAGCAGTGATTTTCTGGCTATTGTGATGCAGCATGAAATCGATCACCTTTCCGGTAACCTGTTCATTGACTACTTATCGCCACTCAAACAGCAAATGGCGATGAAAAAAGTGAAAAAACATGTGAAGAATCGCGCGCGCTAATTGCGACATACCGATTGTTTCAAAATAAAAAGGCCGCCTGTATAACGGGCGGCCTTTTTGATCTTTGTTTGAGTGAATCGTTTAGCGAACAATCAAACCCAGCAAAATACCAACAGCACCAAAATCAGCATCACTGAAAGTGGTATTGGCAAAACCAAGATCACCCAGGACTGGCATCAGGAAGACAGGTAGGAAAGTAATCAGTAAGCCTTGAGCAAAGGCTCCGAGAATCGCACCACGACGACCACCGGTGGCGTTACCAAATACACCTGCCGCCGCACCCACGAAGAAGTGAGGTACAACACCGGGAATAATCACGGTTAAACCCATTACGTACAGCAAGAACATACCGAGCAAACCTGCGGCAAAGCTAGATAGGAAACCGACCAACACCGCATTCGGTGCGTATGGGAATACGACAGGGCAGTCGAGAGCAGGCTTGGCATTAGGAACCAGTTTGTCTGAGATGCCTTTAAACGCTGGGACGATTTCGGCAATTACCATACGCACACCTTGCAGGATAACGTACACACCACCAGCAAAGGTGATGGATTGCATCAGCGCGAACATAAACCAGTGTTTGCCGCCACTTACTTCGCGTACAAAATCACCGCCCGCGAACAAGCAAGTCACCATAAAGATGATGCCCATAGTGAAGGAAATTGCTACCGGTGTATCACGTAGGAACAGCAGACCTTTAGGTACGTTCATCTCTTCAGTTGAGTGTGCTTTGTTACCAAATTTACTGCCAATAAAGCCCGCCAACACATAAGAAAGGGTTGAGAAGTGGCCAATTGCAACATCATCTGAACCCGTCACTTGCTTCATGTACTTGTGCGCAATGGCTGGGAAGAACACCATCACAAAGCCCACGACCAGTGAACCCAGAGCAATCAGAGGAACGCCGCTCATACCACTAGAAGAAAGGATCGCGGCAACCATCATTGACATAAACAGCGTGTGGTGGCCGGTCAGGAAAATGAATTTCCAAGGGGTTAAACGAGCGATCAGAATATTCACTAACATGGCGAAGAACATGATCATTGCCATCTCTTTACCAAACGCTTCTTGGGCAATCGAGACAATCGCTTCGTTGTTAGGCACCACACCGGTAATGCCAAAGGCTTGTTGGAAAATAGTGGCGAAATCACCGAGCGAACTCACCACAAGGCCTGCACCGGCTCCAAGAATGATAAAACCCAGAATGGTTTTGACCGTGCCTTTGATGCATTCGGTGACAGGTTTTTTCTGCGCGATCAAACCGATCAGCGCAATCAGCCCCACCAAAACCGCAGGTTCGGATAGAACGTCATTCATTAAGAAATTGAAAAATTCCATAACGCCCCCTTACAGTGCGCCCAACTCTTGAAGTGCCGCAGACAAACGCTCTTTCATCGCGACTTTGTCAACCATGTTCGCCAAGCTCACAATCTTAGGTGTAACTCCAAGGGATTTGAGTTGGTCGGTAATATCGTTGGTGCCGATAAAAATATCGCAATCCGTGCCTTTCGCGCTGCCCAGATCGATATGATCGACCACCGCATCTACATTCAGATCTTTTACGATCGCCTTAATGCTCATTTCCATCATCAGGCTGGTGCCTAAACCATGTCCGCAAACAACCATAATTTTCATCATTCTGTACCTTTTGTTTTCTTGTATATCAGTAGGGGGATAAACAGGAGTTAATAGTTTTTGATGACCGTAAGGACATCTTCGATGGTTTGAGCATTGCAGATTTGCTCTACATGCTCTTCATTCATAAACAGCTCAGCAAGTTTAGCGATAGCGCCTACATGGCTCTCGCTATCGGTTGCTGCAAGCGTTACCAACATTTTGACCGGGTCATTACCTTCAGAATCGAAGTGGACGCCTTGTTGGATCACAGTGATTGCCAAAGATAAGCGGTTCACACCATCTTCAGGTCTGGCGTGGGGCATTGCCATGCCGGGTCCTACCACGTAGTAAGGGCCTAACTCTTCATGGGAACGAAAAATGGCATCCACATAACGTGGCTCTACGGCTCCGTTATCGATCAGTGCCTGACAGGATTTTTGCACCGCCTCTTTCCAATCGGCTGCGTTGGGGTAGATGCGAATCACGTCTGAGGTAATCAGTTCACTTAACATTAACGTTTTCCAACTTGTCATTTTTGATGGCGCTACTCTAACGATGATTTTGTCAGGAAAAACCGATGCTGATCACAAATGGTAGCGCTAACTGATAGCGCTATCATTATTTGTGATAGCGCTATCATTTCAGGATATCCAAGGGTTTTCGTATGATGGCTTTACACTTGGATACGTTACACTCATGCACATTCCCACGTTGTGGTAAGATGCCGCAGCCTGAAATTAAGCCAAATAGCCAAAGTAGAAATGAGCGAAACTCGCAAAAGAAGAAGCAC
>JBOFIW010000155.1:0-7325 GCA_051650365.1 Vibrio sp.
CCACCTAATGTGTAGCCAACGAAAGGGGTTACCATCCATTCTGCAACCGAGAGTGGAGAAAAGAGCAAAAGTAATGCATTGATAGTGAAGATATACATATGACGCATCTTAAGATCCTAGCCAAGTTATTGATGATAGAAGGCATTGTGATAGTAACTGCATATCCGTGCACAATAAATCAGCAGATCTTGAAGATACTTCACACAGATGTTATTACTTTGTTATACAGCCAAGGAGGTTAACATGGAACAAGATCTTAAGTTTGCACTGTCTATTGTTGTGATCACACTCTCCGCTCTCCTTTTCTTTGGAATGATCGCGATTACACATTAGCTTTAGGTGTCCTGCATATGAAGAGTGGTGGCGTTGTTTCTGATGCAAGGACTGAGCTAGATACTCAGCGTTTAGCCAAATACATTGGTGGTAAACATGCTCTGGTTGCTCAAGGTGGTGGCCAGCGCGGCATCTTTACTGCGGGTGTATTGGATGCGTTTCTTCTCTCTAATTTTGATCCTTACCATGAGTTTTACGGTACTTCTGCTGGTGCTTTGAATCTATGTGCTTATTTAGCGCGCCAAGCGGGATTGGGCAAAACCTTCATTTTAGAGCTGACTACTCGATCTGAATTCTTCCATTTGTTTAGTTACATTCGCCGTAAGCAATATATGAACATGTCGTGGGCACTGGATCGCATCACTGAGTACCCTTATCGTTTAGATTTAGGAATGGCACGCCAAGTATTAGGAAAACGTAAAGCGTATGCAGCAGTGACTTCTGCTGATGATCTCAAAGATGCGTATTTTCCTATGTTAGGGGTGGATTGGCAGCAAGTATTGCTGGCAACTTGCGCCATTCCTGGCCTTTATCCTGATCCTGTGCCATTAAATGGCAAAAATTATATTGATGGTGGAGTTTCTGCATCTATTCCTGTGCAGGAGGCCTGGCGTAAAGAGGCGCGTTTTATCACTGTGATTCGAACGGAGTTTGTAACACTTAGTTCAGGAACAGTATTATCTGTGAGTGAAGATCAACATTGGTTAAAAGAACCGCTAAACCATCTTCAACAACAATGGCAGCATAAATGGATGGGATGGCGGCTCGAGTGGAGAGAGTTTTTCCAGCAGCAAAAATTGCGTGCACGAGAGCAAAAAAAAGATCAGAAGCATTTAGATGCCCTGAATGGGGGTAGGTGGTTATTTGGGGCTGAAGATATTTACCGCCTTAGCCACTTGTTGGGGAGTAAATTTGATTCTGGCTTGGCCGATCTGTTGATGGTGCATTATCAGACATATGCTTTAACTTGCGATTTTCTCGAAGCTCATCATGATGATACTTTCATCGCACAAATTATGCCGAGTGAGCCATTGCGTGCCAATTCTTTACTCAGTTCCTCTGAAGACTTATTGCACGATTATGAAATAGGTTTAAAAGCGGGATACCGGTTTTTAAAAGCTTACAGCGAGGCGAATGAGTTACGTAAGCGACTATATCCAAGTAGTTGCCTTCCTCAAGAAACAGAGAAGAAGGCATAACAGCCTTCTTCTCTAGCGGATTGATTTTTCGAATAAGTCAAATTCTGCTTTCTGGCTCAGTAGACGGGCAAAATACGCATACAGTTGGTTGAACCTTCTACACCCATAATATCGCCTTGGGTAATGATCACGAGATCGCCTTTTTCTAACATTTTTCGCTCTTTCAAAGCGTCCAGTGCAGCGATAGCAACTTCTAAGCCACTAGCTTGTTTGGTATCGAAATAAAAAGGGATCACGCCACGTAATAAGGCACAGCGATTGAGTGTGGCTTGATTGGCTGACATCGCAAAAATGGGGAAGACCGAGTTCAGTCTTGATGTCATTAAAGCGGTGCGTCCAGACTCCGTAAGTGTCACCATAGCTTTAACACCTTGTAAATGGTTAGCCGCATAAATAGTCGACATGGCAATCGCTTCTTCTTCGGTAAGAAATACGCTTTTGATGCGATAATTTTGCTCATTGGACTCGATCATTTTTTCAGCACCAATGCAGACTTCTGCCATAGCCTTGACAGTTTCAACTGGGTATTTCCCAGCCGCTGTTTCTCCAGAAAGCATAACGGCATCGGTACCATCGAGGACAGCATTGGCCACATCCATTACTTCGGCACGGGTTGGCATGGGATTATTGATCATTGATTCCATCATTTGAGTTGCGGTAATCACCACGCGATTAAGCCGTTTGGCTCGTGAGATTAGTTTTTTTTGTACTGCAATTAGTTCAGGATCACCAATCTCTACGCCAAGATCACCACGAGCAACCATGATCACATCGGAAGCTCGAATAATATCATCAATATTTTCATCACAAGATACGGTTTCAGCTCGTTCAACTTTGGCCACCATACGGGCATGTAGGCCAGCTTCTTGTGCTAGGTGGCGAGCATACTTCATATCTTCTCCGTTGCGAGGAAAAGAAACTGCTAAATACTCTACTTGGATCTCTGCTGCTAAGCGAATGTCATTTTTGTCTTTTTCGGTTAATGCATCGGCAGATAAGCCACCCCCTTTTTTATTGATCCCTTTGTTATTGGAAAGCGGACCACCTACCACTACCTTAGTGTGAATTTTATTGGATTCCACGTAACTGACCTGTAGTTGTACACGGCCATCATCCAGTAACAAAATATCGTTCTGATAGACATCTTGCGGTAGCTTCTTGTAGTCAATACCAACACTTTCAATGGTGCCTTCTCCTTTTGCTAGATCAGCATCAAGAATAAAATTTTCCCCTTCATTGAGGGTTATTTTCCCATCCTTAAAAGTCGACACTCGAATTTTTGGGCCTTGTAAATCTCCAAGTAATGCAACATGACGGCCTAGCTTTGCGGCTATCTCTCGTACTTTTTGGGCACGATTTTTATGGTCCTCTGGTGAGCCGTGTGAGAAATTCATTCTTACCACATTCGCACCTGCACGGATTATGGCTTCTAGTATTTCAGGGCTTTCAGTGGAAGGGCCTAAGGTGGTGACGATTTTTGTTCTGCGTAGAGTTGAGCTCATATCAAGGTTCCTTAGCTGTGGCCATAGGGCCTGTCATGCATTAAGTATAGTGATTTAGAGAAATTAGAGAGTTTTTGCATTACCGAATGTTTATCGTTCTTTTAACTATGATGAATGGCTTGCTTGGGTATAACAGTGCGAATTCACACAATGGAGGAAATAAAGGCGAATAATTGGATATAAAACACAAACTTCTAGAGATATGCGTGATATTTGTCACGCCTATCTGACAAAGGACTTCACAATTACTTCGCAAAGTAAAAAAATTAGTTTGTTATTGAATTTCGGAGCGCCGCATGTACATGGCTCAACCCGGCCATATTGATCATATCAAGCAGATCAATGCGGGCCGCGTATATAAACTAATAGACCAAAAAGGGCCAATCTCTCGCATTGATTTGTCGAAGGAGAGTGAGCTTGCGCCAGCCAGTATTACCAAAATTACCCGTGAATTGATTGACGCGCATTTGATTCATGAAACCACAGTTCAAGAAGCCATTAGCCGTGGTCGTCCTGCCGTTGGCCTGCAAACCAACAATATAGGTTGGCAATTCCTTTCTATGCGACTTGGTCGAGGCTATCTTACGATTGCCCTTCACGAGTTAGGTGGAGAAGTGCTGATCGACACCAAAATAGATATTCATGAAATCGATCAAGATGACGTACTTGCCCGCTTGTTGTTCGAAATTGAAGAGTTTTTCCAAACCTATGCCGCGCAATTGGATCGTGTAACGAGTATTGCGATTACTTTGCCTGGATTGGTCAATTCAGAGCAGGGCATAGTGTTACAAATGCCCCACTACAATGTTCAAAACTTAGCTCTGGGGCCTGAAATCTATAAAGCCACAGGTTTGCCTGTATTTGTCGCCAATGACACACGGGCTTGGGCTTTGGCTGAAAAGCTATTTGGTCATGCGCAAGATGTTGATAATTCAGTGCTGATCTCTATTCATCATGGGTTGGGTGCGGGTATTGTTCTCGATGGTCGTGTGTTACAAGGTCGCCATGGCAATATAGGTGAATTAGGGCATATCCAAATTGACCCTAATGGTAAGCGTTGCCATTGTGGTAACAGGGGCTGTTTAGAAACTGTGGCATCGTCACAAGCTATTCGCGATCAAGTCAAATGGAGAATTATGGCTGGAGAGCCTAGCTGTCTTGCAACTATCGAAGAGATTTCGATTGAAGATATATGTGCCGCTGCGGCCGATGGTGATCCATTAGCAGTCGAGGTTATTCAGCAACTTGGCCGTTATTTAGGGGCTGCCATCGCAATTGTTATTAATCTGTTTAATCCAGATAAGGTATTGATTGGAGGGGTAATCAATCAAGCTAAAGCTATTTTATACCCCTCTATTGAGCAGTGTATACGTGAACAAAGCCTGCCTGTTTATCACCAAAATTTGCAGTTAGTGGAGTCGCGCTTTTATAAACAAGCCACTATGCCAGGCGCCGCTTTGATCAAGCAGGCGCTCTACGATGGTCTACTCTTAATGAAAGTGGTTGAAGGATAAGCGACCATTGGAATAGTAAGATATTCAACCTTGCTTACATTTACATTCATACTTAGGGACTATACTGTTACCAAAGTATTTATTTAACGGGATTTCGTATGTCAGGTGTTTTGAACACGGTAGACCAACGGACGAATCTGGTCGGTGAAAACCGATTAGAGCTTTTGCTTTTTAGCCTCAATAGTCGTCAAGTGTTTGCGATAAACGTTTTTAAAGTGAAAGAGGTCATTAAAGTACCCCTTTTGACTAAAATGCCGGGTTCACACCCACACATTACCGGAGTGGCTTCATTACGTGGCGAACCTGTACCTGTGATTGATTTACGATCGGCGATAGGTTTTCCTCCACGTCGTGTTCAGGATACAGAAGAAAACCTGATCATTACTGAATATAACCGAACTGTGCAGGGTTTTTTGGTCGGGCAAGTACGTAATATTATCAACACTGCTTGGACGGAAATTCAGCCACCACCAAAAACGGCAGGCAGAGCAAATTACCTTACAGCGATCACGCATGTCAAAGAGCATGATAGTACCCATATCGTTGAGATCATTGATGTTGAGAAAGTGTTAGCTGAAATTGTCCACTACGATGTATCAATTTCAGAAGAAGTATTGGATCATGAGTTGCTCACTGATATGACTGGGCGCACAGTACTGATTGTGGATGATTCGTCTACAGCAAGAAACCAAGTGAAAGACACCCTATCACAGCTAGGTCTGCACATCATTGAGTGTCGTGATGGATTGGAGGCATTGTTACTGTTGAAATCTTGGTGTGATCAAGGTAAGGACATTTATAAAGAATTGCTAATGATGATCACGGATGCTGAGATGCCAGAGATGGATGGCTATAAGTTAACCCATGAAATTCGTAGTGATCCGCGAATGAAAGATCTGTATATCACCCTTAATACCTCTCTCAGTGGCAATTTCAATGAGGCGATGGTGCAAAAAGTCGGGTGTAACCGATTCATCTCCAAGTTCCAACCGGATTTATTAGTACAAGTGGCTCAAGAGCGGTTAAGAGATGTTCTCTCTTAATTGACCAAACGTGGTTGCAATAGGAAATGAAGTAAAGGCACTCATTGAGTGCCTTTACTATTTTTAGCTCAGTGCGGAATAAAACTGTAGTATGGGTTTATCAACCAATAAACCATCAAGAGCGGTAAGGAATTTTTGGAAGTGCTCGCTTTGGCAATGCTTGTCAAAAGAGGTGTGATCAACAAATTGTTCTTGGAATAAGAACACACCTTCTGTTGTCTGTTGTTCAAAAAGTTCGTAACGCACGCAACCAAGTTCTTGGCGGGTCGGTGCTAACATCTCTTGCGCTAATTGGCGAACGATTTGAATATAGTCGGCTTTAGCGTGCAATGTTGCAGTTAAATGGATCAAAGTTGCTTCCTCCGTTGTTATAGATAACGCCCCTGACGTTGTAAGAATTCAATTTTGTAACCATCAGGATCGGTAATAAAAAAGAAGGTGGCGAGGTGCTGCCCACGGTGATCGAGTACCTTTATATCACTCGGTTGTAGGCCTTTTTCTGAGAGTTGTCGATGCGTAGTATCAATATCCAATACACTGACGGCAATATGTCCGTATGCGTTACCAAGAAGATATGGTTCCAATTGGTTGTGGTTGAACGTGAGTTCTAGCTCCACTTCGGTCTGTTCGTTTCCAAGATAGGTGAGGGTGAATGTATCGAAAACGTATTGTGCGCGAACTTCAAGTTGTAGTGCCTGTCGATAAAAATCAATAGAGCGTTCTAAGTTGTGAACACGCAACATAGTATGGATCAGTTTAGTCATATTTCCTCCAACAAATAGGGAGCAGACTAATGGTCTTCATACGGTGGGTGGTAGTACGTGAGTACGACAATCCCAAGTCTTAATTGTGCGGCAATTAAGCTATGACAGTTGGGTTGACTAAGAGTTGACGTCGAACATGTGCCATCACATCAGTGGGATCTCGCAAATAAATCAGGCAAGCGCAACGTAGCAATGAGGCAAAATTGGTAATATCACCCGTGTATTCGAGTGCTTCACGATAAATAAGGCTGATGAAACGAGGGAGTGGCATGGCTTGATTGTGGGCAATCTCTTCTAGAATCTCCCAGAAACTAGCTTCAAGCTTGACACTTGTTGCATGGCCATCAATGCGAATTGAACGAGTGATAAATTGGTAGTTTTCTTTAGGTTGGTTGGCAAATATTTCGCACATAAAGTCGATCTACTTAGGGGCTAAAAGCTAGGCATCTTGGTGATTTTTTCCTCTTGAGTCAATCGACTTTTATGTTCTATGGCAAAAGCATCCCTACAGTGGCAAGTGTTTATGTTATAGCAGGGCTAAAAGTATGCCACCAACAGTTGCCGCTGCGGAAAGATATTGCCCCGCGGAGTAAGAAGAATCGTCCTCTTCTTTAATTTTGTCGGGATGATCCATTCCTAAAGCGCCGTAGGTGAAAGATTCCACCTTGTCACTCATGGTTTTATCTTTATTTTCAGCCACCTTAGCTTCTTTCTCTATCTCTTGCAAAGCGGCAAGTAAGGCTTTACCTTCAGCCGATAAAGTGACCTTGTTTTGCTCTACTTTCAGAGGAGCTGGGGCAGCCTCTGGCTTAGCAGCCTCCTGAGGCTTCACCGCTTTGGTGGATGGTAATGTATGCACAGACCCTGCGCCTATTGGGTTCATACATCTCTCCTAAGTCATTCTCTGAATCTATATCGACCACAAACAAAAAAACTTGCGTGATTTTTACACTTTGTGTGTGAAAAACAA
>JBOFIW010000156.1:0-3011 GCA_051650365.1 Vibrio sp.
TTTTCTTCTAAATAGAGCTGAATTTTGGCCATATCAGCTATCGCCTGTTTACGATGACCTTCCTTGACATAGTTGGTATAAGCAGGGTAAACGATACTAGCTAACACACCAATAATCACCACCGCGATCATTAATTCGACCAATGTCATACCTTGCTGCCAAGTGAAGTGGGGCTTGCAGAAAATTCTTCGAATCATTTCCATTACTTCTCTTTATAAAACAACAGCATTGTTGATAGCTGTTAGGATCTATGCAAGTTGATTCATCACCCTATCAAGGTTTGCAAAGGATTTTTGGGAAATGCATCGCGGCTTTACTTTACTGGAGCTACTGATCACCATTGCGGTATTAACGACAATGTTGCTTTTTGCTGCGCCTAATTTTTTCAAGGTGAGCCAACAAACAAAACAGGTGAGTTTAGCTAATGAATTGCAGGGATTTTTGATTCAAGCGAAATCGGAATCAGTGTTACGTAATCAAGATTTGTGGATCCATATTCAGGGTTTTCCTTCATCGACGGGAAATTGGAAGTTAATTCTTACGACTGTGTCTGATGTAGGGGGGATTACCGATGCCAATACTGTTGCTGAGCTGCAAGGTGATCGCTATCGAAATATTTGGGTATCAAACACGAAAACACTCGATACTGTGAAATTTGATCATCTCATGGGCAATCCACAAGAAGCCGGTAGCATAACGATTCAACAATCAGCAATGGATGCAAACCCAATAAAAATCATGGTTCATAATCGAGCCGGACGCATAAAAATATGCACTGAAAATGAGGCAAAATATGGCTTTGAAAAGTGCTAAGCAGCGAGGAAATACTCTGATTGAGTTTATGATTGCAGCCTTAGTTGGGTCGATGGCTTTGGCTATTGTTGGAGTAATATTTCTTTCTAACCAAAAAGTGGCTGCGCAACGCAGTAAAGAAATTATGCTTCTTCAGCAAGTGAGTAGTGTGATGCAACAGATGAAAAAAGACATTCAACGAGCTGGGTTTGATGGAGTCGTAACAAATTCAATGATGCTTTCTGGTTCCGCCGATGTGCTATATCAACAAGCGAATAAAATCGGTTATGTTTATAGAAAAACGGTGAGTGAGGCGAGTAATACTGTATATCAGCTTAATAATAATATGTTGGAATATTGCCAAAACAATGCTAGCTCATCTTTAAGTATTGCCTCGGCTGCTACGGGGTGTTTTGATCTTTTCGATCCAAAACAAATTAAAGTAACTCAGTTTGAAGTGAATAAAAAATTGTTATCAGGTTCGGCGGTAGAGAGTGCATTTATTACTATTTCTATAGCTGCTGAGTTAAAAAATGCTCCCTCTGTTTCTCATGCCATGTCATTACAGGTTCAACAAAGGAATTGGCAATAATGCGTCAATATCAACATGGTGTAGCCACATTATTAATTACCTCGATACTGCTTTCTGTTGCTCTGGTAGTGACGTTGGGTTCATATAAAAATCTGTTTTATCAGATTAAGCGTGCACAAAATGAAGTCAAAGCTCGGCAACAGCATTGGGAAGCTGAAGGTGGGCTTGAATGTGTATTTTCTTACGTAAATAATGATGTATCTAAGATTGCTGGAATCATCTCTGCCAACCACAGTAATTTGGATTCTTTATGCAAAGATACCTTAAATCTTAGTCAGCTTAATGTGACAGATTTGACGGCTGGAGTGTATCGTATCAATTCGATATCTCACAATAGTTGGACTCAGTTGAATAAAACGTTTAGTACACAAAATAATAGTGGGAGAGGAGCAATACAAACTACGTCTAGATTAACTACTTATGGTGATTTAAAAATTCATCCTGATGTAAAAGGGGGGATTAATGTAGACAAAAAGTATGAGTGTGTATCCATGACTTATAAGTACAGTTATACAATACTTGGTAGTCCTACAGCTAAATATCAGACTGGAACGGTTAGAGAAAATAGCCTATATCCTAGCTCACCGTCAGGAAGTTGTACCAGTAACACTACTACTATTATTAGTTTAAGTAACTATGATTCTAAAACGAAAACGGATGATCCAAAAAATTCAGATTCTGAATTAAAGGATGATTTTGTACACGACTCAAATGTTGATCCATTTCAATCATTTTTTGGGTATGAGAAAACACCAGAAAATATATCTAAAGTGAAATCCTCATTTCCTGAAGCTGGTAGAGTTGTTGTATCAGATGCAGTAACTTGTAAATCAGCTATCGAAAATGCATATAAATTAGTAGATAAGGTTTGGATAACGGGTAATTGTGCCATTCATGGAAATTTAGCTCTTCAAGGTAGCCACGAAAAGTACACATTAGTTATTCAAGATGGGATTTTTATCAATACTGGTTCAACCACATTTCAAGGATCAATTTTTCATTTAGTCGATAAAAACCAACCACAGTTTCACCCAGACAATTTAAAAGATTATTGGAATAGTTTGTTTGCTACTCCTGCTGGAGGCACAACAAATTTTACAATCGGTAAGCAATACACAGATTTAACTCAAACGGTTTATGTCGATGCTGGAGCATTTCATGCCACAGGTGGTTATGGTTTTGATACCGATGGTCTTAAAACCTCAATAGCTGGCTCTATGGAACTGCTATTTGACTCAAGTAAAAGACCCACAACAGGACGGAATAATGTGCGTTGGCGGGAAGGAAGTTGGAATGTGCAGTAAGCAATGTGGTTTTAGCTTAATCGAAGTGATGATCTCTTTTGTGCTGATTGGCGTTGGTGCACTGGGGTTGGTGAAACTCCAAGCCTACATTGAACAGCGTGCTGATTACGCAGTATACAGTATTGAAGCCCTCAATCTTGCTGAGCAAAAACTAGAGTGGTTTCGTACTCGTGGGGCTTCTTCTGCTCTACCCTCGGCGAATTTTGATACCAGTATTGTCTCGGGAAATGACACTTCGCACCCTTTTTATACTTTGTCGTGGTCTGTACCTGCTGCAACCTTGTCGGGAGCTCTGAAGACCATTCATATTGAAGCTGCTTGGC
>JBOFIW010000157.1:0-4472 GCA_051650365.1 Vibrio sp.
CTTGTTGGGCGACCGTAAAAATCAGCACATTTTGTCCGCTGTTCAGTCGTTGATCGGTAAAGACTTGTTCTCCTGCATCATCAAAGTCGCCATCACGATTCCAGTCAAACCAAGCAGAAAGATAACCAGAAGTGGAAGCATTCACAGTGATTAATGCTTCCAGACCTGCTTCTAAAGCAGTGACAAAGCCAACCCCATCTTCGTCATCAATGCCGGCCTTGTCGTCACTGGCCGGAAAAGGCTGACCTGATTGTTCACCGTCTGGCGCTGAGCCTAACCATGTCACCCCATCCATTTGATGACGTGGGCCATTGGACGCTAACGTGGTGCGGTAGCTATCCGGAGCATCACCAAAATCAATGGTTGAGTCTTCATCGATCACAGGAGCATTTGCACAACGTGCACCATCATTCTGGTTTGAGGAAGGGCCGTCAGCAAAGTGCACGGCAGGCACATTGCCTTGCGCGATCAAAGCAGGGTTTGAGAGATTAATCCGGAATATCTTTCCATCACTGTTACGTGAGATGTAGTAATAACCATCTACATCAAAGTAGCCGGCACCAAAAGTGCCTGTTTGGCCGACGTTACCAATGTAACTGCTGACACCCGTGTCCGTATCAAACAGATACAAGCCTCCGGTTGAGTTATCGACACCGTACAAGCTGCCATCAGCGGGATGAAAAGCGAAATCGGTGAGGTTGGCTGTCGCAGTTGTTGAGATTCGTTCGACGATAAGTACCGCATTTGGGTCACTATCTAAAGGACTTAGGTCGATTTTAAATAAGCCTTTACCTTGTCGGTAAAGATAAAAAACATGGTTATAAACATCCCCAACAAAGAAGGTGTAGTCTTGCGGAAGTCCAAGGGTGTTTAGAGTTTTTACCTGAAAATCAGAGCCTAACCGAACTAATCGCTTGTTGTTGGTATCGTAACCGTAGATATAGCGATCTTGAAAATCAAAGCCCACGGCATTGATATTGCCATTTAGCCCCGTATTGTTTTGTAGCAAAGCGGTTTGCCCAGTGACTAAATTCACTCCATAAACTTGTACCGGAGAAGCTTGGAATAAATACGCTTTGCTTGGACAGGTCTCAAAAGGTATTGCTATTGCTCGGGCTGAAACTAATAACAATAGGATGAAATACCATAATCTTAAGCGCATACCATCACCTAGTTTGCTTTAGAGGAGTAGTGGTGAGCAGCAAAAAGCAAGCCAAAATTAAATTATTGATTTTTATATAATTATATTTAATTCTCAATGTGAGAACAGAAATAAAACGCAGAATTGGTGATGTAGTGCAAAGCAGAATAAGGGTTCGAAAGAGTTGCTCTGGCCAACATTGATCTCATTTTGCCTCTTGTGCAAGCTCACTCATTTAGCCTTGAGTTAAAAATAAGCCCTACCTTTCTGTAGAGCTTATTTTTGAGTGTTAATTGAAAGAAGGGGTGCCGCTGTGGAACTTAAAGTCGTGATCTGGACTAGTAATGAGCTCTGCTTCGATTTGTCCAAAGTAGGCGATGCGTTCTGAGATGTCGTAGCCCGCAATCTGTTCAGCGAGTTGCAAGTAGTCTTGATAATGACGAGCTTCAGAGCGTAGTAGAGAAACATAGAACTTAGCGATTTCCTCATCGAGGAATGGAGCCAGTTTGGCAAAACGTTCACAGGAGCGAGCTTCAATGTAAGCGCCTACTATCAATTTATCAATTAATGTCTGCGGCTCATGCGTCTTCATATGCGATAGAAGTCCTTTCGCATAACGACTGGCAGGAATGGATTCATACTCGACATTGCGTGTTTGCATGATTTCCAGAACTTGATAGAAATGGTGCAGTTCTTCTTTAATCAGCAGTACCATTTTGTCGATTAAGTCTTGACTGTAAGGTGAGTCAGACTTGGCAATAATGGCTTTAGATATTTGGCTTTTGCCTTTCAATGAGTCGAGGTCTCCAATACCTCGATAGGCAAAATCTTCGTAAGGCTTAAACCAATCTAATAACGACAGCTCACTCTCTTTATCCACGGCATATTTGCGGATCAGAAACATTGCCGATTGGCCAGCTTTCAGTTCACAAAGCAAATGATCTAGCAGCAATATGCGTAGGTTTTCAGGTTTACGAGCTTCGGTGACCCAGGCATCAGGTGTTGGGCATTGCAGGAATTGATGTATTGGTTCGAGAAGTTGTTGGATCGCGGGAGAATGAATCATGGTCACTATTTAATAAAAAGGCCGCATAAGCGGCCTGAGGTTAATCAAGTCAATATTGTGCGGTATGTTACCACTTTTTCTTTTCGCCAAAGAGTACGTCCATGTCGCTTTTGCGCTCATTTTCTTCAATCTGTTGAAGGTCTGAAGCACTTTTGTTTTGACGCTTCTGTTCAAGCTCATCATACATGGTTTGCAGTTTCTCGCGTGCTTGATTCGAGTAGCTGTCATTTTTAGAAGCTAACACATCAATCCCTTTACGTAGCAACTGTATCGCTGTACCTGGCTGTCCACGCAAAATCGAGTCATTCGCTCGCTTAATCACGTTCTCGATGTTGATTCGAATCTGGATGGTTTCTAAGCGAGCGTTTTCTGCCACATAAGCTTGAGTTTCAAAACGCCCTTTATTGTGCTCGCTTCGAATCGTGTCACGCAGTCGTTTAACGAGCTTGAGCATGATGATCGCTTGTTTATCACTACTGGGTACTTTGAATGTTGTGCTCTCACCACCAGAATGATTTTGCTGAAGAAGATTGATCTGTCCCTTCATATTTTCGATGCGCTGAGCCAGTTGTTTGTTTTTAGGATCAAGCTCATACATGCTTTGTAGGGCATCGAGAATGCGGTTATTCAAACAGACTAAAAGCTCTTTACTGAAGGGCAGGTGATGAGCATTACCAATTAAATCTTCCGTCGCATCAATAATCGTAACAAAGCGGGAGGATTCTTGCTTTTTGGCACTTTCTACTTTCACCCTGTATTGCAACATGATGTTATAGCCAAGCACCAATATGAGCAAAATGGCCACCAGAGCAATGATTAAACCTATATTCATAAAATCCGTATCTTCAGTTTTGAATGGCTAACGATTAAGGATACACGCTCGATGTGATCCCGACAATTTACTCTGTTAATTATTCCTGTTTTATCAAGCAAAAACTGCTTTCCCACGATGAGTTTGAGTGTTGCGTGGCAAATTTTTCATCGAATCCGCAAAACATGGAATATTCAAATCACGCTTCTTTCGATAAAGGCTAGGAATTGTCGTGCTGAAGCGTTATAACTAATAATTATAAAATATGTGTTTATGTAGTAGCACACCACAAGGGATTATGGGAAAAAATGAAACTGCAGCAGTTAAAATACATTGTGGAAGTGGTCAATCACAATTTGAATGTGTCTGCGACCGCAGAAAACCTCTATACCTCACAGCCAGGGATTAGTAAGCAGGTAAGACTTCTAGAAGATGAGCTTGGGATTCAGATTTTTGAGCGAAGTGGCAAGCACTTAACGCAAGTGACTCCCGCAGGGGAGCATATTGTACGAATTGCAACTGAGATCTTATCTCGGGTTGAAAGTATAAAAGCGGTTGCGGCTGAGCATACTCATCCGGAAATGGGAACGTTGAATATTTCCACGACTCACACCCAAGCTCGCTATGCTTTACCAGAGGTGATCAAAGGTTTCACCAAGCGTTACCCTAGAGTCTCACTACACATGCACCAAGGCACCCCGACCCAAATGTCGGAAGCGATTGCCAAAGGTACAGCGAGTTTCGCCATTGCTACCGAAGCCTTACACCTTTATCAAGATGCAATTATGCTACCGTGTTACCACTGGAACCGTTCAATCGTCGTACCCAAAGACCATCCACTCACAAAGAAAGAACGTGTCACGATTGAGGATTTGGCTAGCTATCCATTGGTTACTTATGTATTTGGATTTACTGGGCGTTCAGAGTTGGATAGTGCTTTTAACCGAGTTGGGCTGACCCCTAAAGTGGTGTTCACGGCAACTGATGCGGATGTGATAAAAACCTATGTTCGGATGGGGATCGGTGTTGGGGTGATCGCCAGTATGGCTGTGGATAAAAAACAGGATACAGATCTTGTAGCCATTGATGCTAGCCATATCTTTAGTGCAAGTACAACAAGTATCGGGTTCCGCCGGGGTACATTTTTACGCTCTTACATGTTTGATTTTATGGAGCGCTTTGCACCGCATCTGACTCGTCCCGTGGTTGAGCAAGCTATCTCTCTCAAGTCCAATATTGAAATTGCCGAAATGTTCAAAGATATCGATCTGCCTGTTCGTTAACGTGCTTTTACTTTCTCTTCGTTGTGCTTCCTCTTAGAATGGTTCGCCCATGGGGAGGAAGCATGCACTTACAACTCACGTTACTCGATTCATTTTTAACTCAGACTCAACCCTTTTGGCGCTACGAGGCGTTCCATGTTTGCCGAGCGGGAGTCTTGCCTTGGGCTGGAC
>JBOFIW010000158.1:0-3905 GCA_051650365.1 Vibrio sp.
GTGACCATTTTCAAGCTCTACACGGAACATTGTGTTAGGAAGAGTATCAAGGACAGTGCCTTGCATCTCAATTACGTCTTCTTTAGCCATTTAATCCTCTTTAGAAATTTGGCGATCTTTAACGGCGCAGGATTCTGCCATTAAACGTTCAATATGGGAAGTTGCGGCGTATTCTACCCTTGCCAACGTTGATTTACTAGCCTTTGATGCGGATTGAAACGGACTTTATAGTTCATCGCTGGGCATTCATCGATTTGATATCCCAAATAAAGCCACTGTTTTTTGGTCTGTTGGCAGTGATTCAGCTGACAAAGCACAGCTAAAGTACCCAAAGAGAGCGTAATGTCAGGGTCATAGAAGGTGTAAAACGCACTCGCGCTGTGAGGAAGTAAATCGGTCACTGCAATAGCAACCAACTTTTCACCTTCATAAAGATGCAAATACTGCGTATTGAGCCATTTTGCTTGTGCAAATTTGGCAAATTCCATCTTATTGGGTGGGTACATAGAACCATGGCGATGGCGAGCGAAAATATATCGTGCATAGAGTTGGTACCACTCTTCATCCATTTCAGGTTTGAGTTGCCAATGGAAATTGTGTTCTAACAGTTTGAGTAATCGTTTTTGGCTTTTGCTAGGCGTGTAATCGGGGACAGGAATTCGCAGCGCCTGACAAGCGTGGCAATGGTCACAATGCGGTTTATAGATGGTATCACCGCTGCGCCGAAAACCATTTGCCATCAAAACTTCATAGCTATCTGGAGATTGCATTTGTGGGTCGATTGCCACCGCAACGCGTTCCATTCGATCGGTTAAATAGCTACAAGGGTGGTTATTGGTTAATCCAATGCGAATTTGCTGAATATCTGAGCTCATGCATCAATCCTCAAGGGCAGAAGGTGAAGTCGGAGTGGTGAGCCACTGAGGTTCAAAACAGCCACGGAGCATCGGCTTCTCCTTAAAAGATAGCAATGATTGGATAAATTGTTCGCGGATAAGCGTCGTTGCCCCTAAAGATTGCAAATGTGGGTTCATCACTTGGCAATCAATCAATTGTCCATGATGCCTTGAAAAATGGTCACAAAAATACCAAAGGGCAATTTTTGAAGCATTGGTTGCGAGGCTAAACATGGATTCGCCACAAAACAGTTGGCCGACTGCGATGCCGTAAAGCCCACCAACTAACTGCTCGTTTTGCCATACTTCTACCGAATGACAACGACCTTGCTTCGCGAGTTCCCCATAAGCATGACGCATTTGGGTATTGAGCCAACGTTGATCGGCAGGACGAGTTAACGCGCATTGCTCAATAACTTGTGACGTTGCTTGGTTAAGGCTAATTCTGTATTGATGCTTACGTTGGAACTTTTTCACGCTTTTTGAGGGCTGATAACGTGCTGGTTGAAATACGGCACGGGGGGATGGACTCCACCATAGAATCGGATCATTTGGTCCATACCAAGGAAAAATCCCTTGTTGATAGGCGGCCCAAATTCGATCTGGGTTTAAATCGCCTCCAAACGCTAATAGGCCGTTAGGTTCTTCTAAAGCCGTAAACGGGGAGGGGAAGAAGATCTCCTTCGACGCTAACTCGGTGAGATAAATCGCCATCGTATTGGTTTACCTTACAAATTCTTGCGGACATAGTTCAGAAGTGAGTCGGCCGTTATACACCATCACTGACAAGTGGTTAGGAATAGTGAGCGGTGATCTTAGTGATTTTCCGTGGTTTTGCCAATCATGGCTGCCTATGAAAAAGTGGCAAGAAAACAAAATGCATAAATAGAAATAAAAATTCATTGTGAACAAGATTAAGGCTAGCGCTTGTGATTGAATTTGGTTAGTCTGCGGATACGAAGAATATTCGCCGTTTCCCATAACCATAAGGACCTTCAGCGGCGCAAGGACACACAACATCCAATGGAAAGCTTAACTCTACAACCGATTAATCTCATCTCAGGGGAAGTGAATCTTCCTGGTTCAAAAAGTGTTTCAAACCGTGCACTATTGTTGGCCGCTTTGGCTTCGGGTACAACTCGGCTAACGAATCTGCTCGATAGCGATGACATTCGTCATATGCTCAATGCATTGACGAAACTTGGCGTGAACTATCGCCTCTCGGCAGATAAAACCACTTGTGAAGTGGAAGGACTGGGCCAAGCATTCCAAACTACTCAACCGTTAGAGTTGTTTTTAGGCAATGCAGGCACAGCAATGCGTCCTTTAGCCGCGGCCCTATGCTTGGGTCAAGGCGACTATGTGCTGACGGGCGAGCCACGCATGAAAGAACGCCCAATTGGCCATTTGGTGGATGCTTTACGTCAAGCAGGAGCACAAATTGAGTATCTGGAGCGGGAAAACTTTCCGCCTCTGCGCATTCAAGGTACAGGCTTGCAAGCTGGAACAGTGACTATCGACGGTTCTATCTCTAGCCAGTTTTTGACCGCTTTTTTAATGTCCGCGCCATTGGCTCAGGGCAAAGTGGTAATCAAAATCGTGGGTGAGCTGGTTTCTAAACCTTACATTGATATTACCTTACACATTATGGAGCAGTTTGGCGTACAAGTGATCAATCACGATTACCAAGAGTTTGTGATCCCTGCCGGCCAATCTTATGTCTCTCCCGGAAATTTTTTAGTCGAAGGTGATGCTTCTTCTGCTTCCTATTTTCTTGCCGCAGCGGCCATTAAAGGCGGTGAAGTGAAAGTAACGGGTATTGGTAAAAACAGTATCCAAGGTGATATTCAGTTTGCTGATGCTCTAGAGAAAATGGGTGCGCAGATTGAGTGGGGTGACGATTACGTTATTGCACGCCATGGTGAACTTGATGCCGTTGATTTGGATTTCAATCACATCCCTGATGCGGCGATGACGATTGCCACAACAGCACTATTTGCCAAAGGAACTACGGCCATTCGTAATGTTTACAACTGGCGTGTAAAAGAGACTGACCGTTTGGCGGCAATGGCTACCGAATTACGTAAAGTAGGTGCGACGGTTGAAGAAGGCGAGGATTTCATTGTGATCACACCACCCGCCAAGCTCATCCATGCTGCGATCGATACCTATGATGATCACCGCATGGCTATGTGTTTTTCTCTGGTTGCTTTGAGTGATACACCGGTGACGATCAATGATCCGAAATGTACTTCAAAAACCTTCCCAGATTATTTTGAGAAGTTTGCTCAATTAAGCCAGTAGCATCTAACCCCAAAGCGGCCTTAAATGGCCGCTTTTTTAGAAGCGTGGATTGTAATTTCTGCTACAAACAGCCTCATCATGTTTATTTCGAGAATACTTTCTAGGCTTCGACATTACACATCATGTGGCTCTTTTGCTATTTGTTACTCACCTAAATCGGTTTAGCCGATGATGATTTTGTCACTGGTTTTGAAGAACTGCGACGAGGGCGGTTTGCTGTTTTTTTCGGCGCTGAAGAATGAGTGCCGCCTTTTTTCGCTGTGCGAGCTTGTCCTGTAGGTTGACCTCGGTGGCCCGCTTTAGGTTTATTTTCAGCTGCGCTGCCTTTGTTTTCTCCAGCTCCCTCTACCTTTTTAGGCTTTTTGGGCTTTTTCGGTTTCAAAGGTCGAGTATCTAACTTTGACTCAGGGAGTTGGTTGGTTGGTTCAAATCCCGCTAAATTTACACGAGGCAGTAACGCTTGCGTTAAACGTTCAATCGCAAATAACTCCGGCGCTTCAATGGCACTCACCAAGGATATCGCTTTACCGACTTCACCCGCTCGGCCTGTTCGGCCAATTCGGTGTACGTAATCTTCAGCAATTTTCGGCAATTCAAAATTCACCACTTGAGGCAGTTGCGGGATATCAATGCCACGCGCAGCAATATCTGTTGCGACCAGAATACGCACCTCTCCAGCTTTAAAATCCGCCAGTGCTCGGGTGC
>JBOFIW010000159.1:0-9636 GCA_051650365.1 Vibrio sp.
TAGAGGGCAATGGGCAGACAGTTGTTCTGATCCACGGTCTATTCGGCAGCTTAGATAACCTTGGCTTGCTTGCGCGCGATCTAAAAAACGATCATCAGGTCCTGAGTCTGGATCTTCGTAACCACGGGCTTTCCTTCCACAGTGATGAACACAATTATGCGCTGATGGCGCAAGATGTGAATGAGTTACTTGAGCATCTCAATCTCACTTCTGTCATCGTAATTGGTCACTCCATGGGTGGCAAAGTTGCAATGAAATTAGCCGATATCGCCGCACCCAAGATTCGCCAATTAGTGGTTTTGGACATGTCGCCCGTCGCTTATACCCAACGTCGTCACGATAATGTGTTTGCCGGACTAGATGCAGTTTTAGCGCAGAAACCAACATCGCGCAGCGAAGTGATGGTGATTCTTGCTCAACATATTGAAATGGACGGTGTCCGCCAGTTTCTCGGCAAATCTTTGATGTCGGATCAAAACATGATGACATGGCGTTTCAATGTTGCTGCTTTGAAAGCACATTATGCGGAAATTCTGGGTTGGAACATTATCGCCAAATGCCGAATTCCCACCCTATTTATCAAAGGTGCCGATTCCGATTATCTCACAGCACAACATCAGCCTATGGTTCAAGCCCAATTTAGCCAAGCGAAAGCCCATGTCATTGCTAACACAGGCCACTGGTTACATGCAGAGAAAACGGCTGAAGTACTGCGTGCCATACGCAAGTTTATTGATGCTCCCGCACCCGACAAACAAGTGTGAATTGAGAAACATTCGGCGCATTAACTTTGTCGGATAACAGTGGTATAGTGCGCGCAAGCAATTTGGCATAAAGGAATATCATGCTTTACGACTATATGAACATGTTGGAGTCGGTGGGACTCGATCTGCTATTTGCTTCGATCTTTTTCCTGATCGGCATGGCAATTAAAGATGTGTTGAAACAAGGCAATGTTCCGGCTTTCGGGCGTCGTATTGTGTGGTTAGTTCTCTTTTTAGGGTGCGCAGGCTTTGTCGCCAAAGGCATAATTCAATTGACTTGGGAAGGCAGTGGGCTAGGTTAAGCTCAACAAGGCTTCGCAACATAACAATCTAAAGGTAATGACTCTATGGCAAGTGTAGGTATCTTCTTTGGCAGCGACACCGGCAACACCGAAGCAATTGCAAAGATGATTCAAAAACAACTCGGTAAAAAACTGGTTCACGTACAAGATATTGCCAAAAGCAGTAAAGAAGACATCAATAACTTCGACTTGCTGTTGCTAGGCATCCCAACTTGGTACTACGGTGAAGCACAGTGTGACTGGGACGATTTTTTCCCTGAGCTGGAAGCCATTGATTTCTCAACTAAGCTTGTGGCTATTTTTGGTTGTGGTGACCAAGAAGATTACGCAGAATACTTCTGCGATGCGATGGGCACCGTTCGCGATATTATTCAAGCTAAAGGCGCAACCATTGTTGGTCACTGGCCAACAGAAGGCTACGAATTCGAAGCATCTAAAGCACTCGTTGATGAAAATCACTTTGTTGGCCTGTGTATTGATGAAGATCGCCAGCCAGAACTGACAGAACAACGCGTAACCAAATGGGTTAATCAAGTTTACGAAGAAATGTGTCTCGCTGAACTTGAAGACTAATTTGCAGAGTTAAACTAAAAAATCCCCTGATCTACAGGGGATTTTTTTATCTGTGAATTCGCCCAACCCACCAAATTACCAGAACCAGAGTCCCACCCAAGGGGCAATCACCACTGTCACCATGCCCGCCAGCATCATCACTACGCTTGACACCACACCCTCTGAATTACCAATTTGATAAGCTTTTGCAGTGCCTGCACCATGAGCCGAAGCCCCCAAGCTAGCCCCTTTCCCCAATCGAGAACGAATAGAAAGCACGGTGAGGATCACTTCTCCTACCGCCATTCCTATCACGCCAGTCAGTACAACAAACAGTGCGGTTAGGTCACTTTGCCCACCAATTGATTTGGTGGCTTCAACCGCAAAAGGAGTCGTGATCGAACGCATGGCGAGGCTGCGCTGTAACAACTCAGGAAGATTAAGCCAACGCGCCAATAACACCGTGCTCGAAATAGCCACCAAAACAGACACTATCACACCAACAGATAGGGATAGCCAATGCTGACGCAATAAGGCTCGGTTATCGTAAATCGGAACCGCAAAAGCCACAGTTGCCGGGCCAAGTAACCACAATAACCAATGCGCATCAGCCATATAAGCTTGGTACGGAATGTGGAAAAGCATCACAACCACAACCAATAGAAGTGGAGCCAATAGTAGGGGCATCAGCAGCAAACTACGTTTACGCCGATAAAGAAATTTACTCGCATAGTAAAAAAGTAGAGTGAGTAGAAAACAGAATAGGCTAAGTAATGAAGTCGACATGAGTTCTACTTCTCCATACTTCGAGCAAACATCATTTGGCGACGTTTGCGTCTGGCTAAAACCAGCTCTACCCGATGCATTTTATCGACAACCCAAGCGGTGGAAGCGATCACCAAAATGGTACTCGCCACGAGCACCACACCTATTTTCATCCCTTCTTGGCGCATCAAATCTTGGTAATTCACCACCGCCACTACGGCTGGCACAAAAAACAGCAGCATTTCTGCCAATAGCCAACTAGCTCCACGGCGAAACCATTCCACATTCACCACTTTAATCACAACAAGAAGTAGCAAAAGCAGCATACCAGTTAGATTCGCTGGTAAAGGCAAATGAAACTGAGTGACTAACCAATCGGAGAAAATCCAAATCACGGATAGGAGTGCCACTTGAATAATGATCACCAGGCTATGCTTGAGCGATTGCATGGAAATTGCCTTAATACAATGAGAACTAAGTCACATTGTATTCTGGGTTAAATCAAGCATAAAATGACTTAAATTTATCGAATTCATGCCATTTAGGCATACAAGAGGTAACACATGGATATCCGGGCTCTGCGCTACTTCGTTGAATTAGTCAATCAACAAAGTTTTACCAAAGCATCTGAACGCCTCTTTGTTACTCAGCCCACCATCAGTAAGATGATCCGCAATTTGGAGCAGGAGTTAGAACAGCCACTACTGCATCGAGAAGGCCGACGCTTTTGGCTGACCGATGCGGGAGAAATTGTCTACCAAAGAGCGCAGCAGATGTTGACTCAAATGCAGCAATTAGAAGCTGAACTGACCGACCTTAATCAGTTACAGCGCGGGCATTTACGTTTGGGAATTCCTCCTATGGTGGGGCATGTCTACGCACGATTATTTCGCCAATACCGCCAGACTTATCCCAATGTCGAATTAACCGTAGTCGAATATGGCGGGCGCAAAATAGAGCAAGCGATTCTAGATGGCGAGATTGATGTCGCAGTAACCATGCTTTCTCCAAATCAACATCCGGATCTCAATATAATTGCTCTCGATCATTACCCCATTTTTGCTGTGGTGTCGGATATTCCGCGTTGGCGTGAACTGAATACTCTTCGTTGGCCACAGCTCAGCCAAGAGCCGTTCTATCTCTTCACTCACGAATTTACCTTAAGTGATCATATCCATGCACGTTGCCAAGAAGCTGGCTATACCCCCCAAGTCGCAGCACGTAGTAGCCAGTGGGATTTTTTGGTCGCGTTAGTCAAAAGTGGGGTCGGTGTATGTTTTCTACCTGCACCACTTTGCCAAAGAATTCAAGGCGATGGAGTATTGATCTATCCCATCACCCCCACCATAGATTGGCGTCTAGGCGTCATTTGGCATCGCGAGCGTTATGTTTCAAAAACAGCGGAAGCTTGGATTGCGTTGTGCCGCCGTCAGAATCTCTAACTTACTCAATATACTCAATAGAACTTTCGCGATATTGCGGTTTTTTGCGCACATACAGCTTACGCTGCACTTCAGACACCACTTCTCCGTGGGCATTTTTGACATGCACAATGAACTCCGGAAAGCATTTATCACCCTCTGCGGTTGAGGCTAAGATCCAATCTAGCATCTCTTGAGTTATGCGAAATTCTGCAAATAAATCGGTATCGCCCGGTTTAATAAAGTTAATGCTCGCCTCTTTATCCCACACGTAATAACGCTCACCCAATATTCCCATCAGCATCAAGGCATAAACCGGATCGGTCAATGAAAAAATACTGCCACCATATTGAGTACGGTTGGCATTTTTATTCCACCAACGTAATTTCAAACGAATGGTCACTTCGCGAAAATCGACACTGATCGAATCAATATAGATTCCAGCTCCCCAAAAAGGTGGCCAAGAGTTTAGTGCCCACTTCACAATATTCGGTTGATAAAGCTTAGAGAGTGTTTTATTCATACCCTGAGTGCCCTAGACTTCGGTTGAGACAGTCACTGACATGGATAGCCAGTGCTGCCGTATATCCATATCATTGTTAAATAATTGTAACTGGTAAGAGCACTTTGTTCAGTGATTTGACTCGACTTTGCAGGTTTATCATTAACCTCTTGAAGTTCGTGGTTTATTGTTCGCGGTGACTCACCTATAATGCAGAACAACATTGACTTCTGTTATACCCAAACGAATTGAGATGCAGGTAAACGGCAAGTGAGTGACACTCACAGACGAAGCTCGTAAAGTGGGTTTAGCAACACTGCCAATGCGATGGCAACCTCAAATAGAACGGATGTATCACTGCAGAACATCAACAGGAAAGTATATGTCAGACAATAACCAAGCGCTAAAGGATGCTGGTCTTAAAGTTACCCTCCCACGGCTTAAGATTTTAGAAGTTTTACAACAGCCAGAGTGCCAACATATTAGTGCTGAAGAGCTGTACAAAAAGTTGATTGATCTCGGCGAAGAGATTGGTCTTGCCACAGTGTACCGAGTTCTCAACCAATTTGATGATGCAGGTATTGTGACACGCCACCACTTTGAAGGCGGCAAGTCAGTTTTTGAACTTTCAACTCAACACCACCACGACCACCTAGTGTGTCTTGATTGTGGTGAAGTGATCGAATTTTCTGACGATGTCATCGAGCAACGTCAAAAAGAAATCGCTGAAAAATACAATGTACAGCTGACTAACCACAGCCTGTATCTGTATGGAAAATGTGGTAGCGAAGGCAATTGCAAAGACAATCCTAACGCTCATAAGCCAAAGAAATAATCGCTTAGTAACCAAATAGCAAAAACCCACCAAACGGTGGGTTTTCTATTGCTTATGCTATGGTTCACGCTACTTAGAAATAGTCACGGACTAACAGCTCTGCAATTTGTACCGCGTTGGTTGCCGCGCCTTTACGCACGTTATCTGCTACTACCCATAGGTTCACACCGCTGTGATGGCTAATGTCATTACGTACACGGCCAACCAATACATGGTCTTTGCCGCCAGCATCACGCACTTGAGTTGGGAAATCTGCACCGCGGAACAGCTCAATACCATCGGTTTGATCCAGAATGTCCATCACTTGTTCCGCATCGATCGGAGCACGAGTTTCCACATGCACCGCTTCTGCATGACCATAGAATACCGGCACACGTACGCAAGTTGGGTTCACCATGATGGAAGGATCATTGAAGATTTTCTGGGTTTCCCACACCATCTTCATTTCTTCTTTGGTGTAACCGTTGTCCATAAACTGATCGATTTGTGGAATACAGTTAAAAGCGATTTGCTGACTAAAGGTATTGGTTTCCGCTGGGTAGCCATTGAGTAGTTTAGCCGTTTGACCTGCTAGCTCATCAATCCCCGCTTTACCCGCACCAGAGACTGATTGGTAAGTCGTCACATTGATACGCTCAATACCCACCGCATCGTAAATCGGCTTTAGCGCCACGAGCATCTGGATGGTTGAGCAGTTAGGGTTAGCAATGATGTTGCGATTACGAAACTCAGCAATTGCCTCAGGGTTCACTTCAGGAATCACCAGTGGAATATCGTAGTCGTAACGGAAGTGCGAGGTATTGTCGATCACGACCACACCCGCTTCAGCTGCGATTGGAGCCCAATGAGCAGAAAGCTCACCACCCGCTGAAAACAGAGCGATATGGACTTGTGACCAGTCAAACTCTTCGACATTTTGTACACGCACCGTCTTACCGTTGAAACGATAGGTTTTCCCCTCACTGCGCTCACTGGCTAGCAGGAAAAGCTCATCCACAGGAAACTCACGCTCCTGCAGCACTTCCAACATGGTTTCGCCTACTGCGCCCGTTGCGCCAAAAATGGCAACATTAAATTGTTGGCTCATCACATACCTCTACTTGAAAACCGAGTTTAGCCAAAGGTGCCAAATGGCAATCCGCACCTCCAGCTAGTGTCACCGCGCTGTATTCACGTCTATCCCAGTAGTGTTTGCGCATTAAGTCAAACGCTCCAGGTTGGTGAATCTCACGACGAAACTGTGCGTCATCTTTACGCACATCGTAAATAATTTGGGTCATCGTATGCAGCGTTTCTTCATCCCATGCCCGGTCTAAGTAAACCATAGGTACAGGGGCTTTTGGCAATAAGCTCGCGGGGTTAGCACAATGCGTATTACCGAGAAACTCGCAATAGCTGTTAAAAATCATAGTCGTGCCGCGCGCCTTACCTTCAAGGCCATAACCTGCAATATGTGGAGTGGCAAATGCCAGTAGCGGCAGCAATTCCATATCCACTTGCGGTTCAAACTCAAACACATCTAGCACGGCGGTAAAACCATCGCCTTTTTGCAAGCGCGCTTTCAGCGCCGCGTTATCCACCACAGGGCCACGCGCCGCATTAATCAAAATCTGATCGCTACGTAATTGTTCAAGAATCGCTGCATCAATCAAATGATGGGTTGGCCACTCACCGTCGCGGGTAATTGGCGTGTGCAAAGTGATTACATCCGATGCTTTAAGTAAGGTTTCAAGCTCGGTAAACATTCGCTCATCACCTTGCTTTTGCTTTGGGGGGTCATTGATCAGCACTTTAATTCCGATGCCTGAGAGGCATTGCGCGAGATAACTGCCAACTTGACCAGCACCGATGATGCCCACAGTTTTATCGAAAACCGAGAACCCTTGTTGCTGGGCCAGTACCATCAGCACGCTGAAGACGTATTCCGCGACACCCACTTTATTACAGCCCGGAGCCGCAGTGAAAAAGATGCCACGCTCAGTCAGCAGTGCTTGATCAACATGATCCATCCCCGCCGTCGCGGTACCAACAAACTTCAAGCGGTTTGCTTTCGCTAGCAGGGCCTCATTCACTTTCGTTACCGAGCGAATCATTAAGGCATCAACATCAATCAAATCATCGGCGGTTAAAGTACGACCGGGTTTTAAGATCACTTCGCCAAGCTGACTAAACAGCGCTTGTGCGTAAGGCATGTTTTCATCAATCAGAATTTTCATAGTGGGAATTTGCGGCAATCAAAGTTGCAGGCATTGTGCAGAAAAGCGCAGAGGCTGTCGAGAATAAAAATACCCGACGACCTAAGCCGCCGGGTAAAGATCCAGAACAAAAGGATCCTGTCCCGCTCTCCATGGGACAGAGTCTGCGTCTGTTCGATTAGCGATACTAATCTGTCCTGGAAACTATGATGGGTTTGGTGCGCTTAAGCTTGGTATTTTTTGATAACCAAAGTTGCGTTTGTGCCACCAAAACCAAAGCTGTTAGACATCACTGTAGTCAGTTCTTGTTCACGCATTTCAGTCACGATGTCCAAGCCTTGCGCCGCCTCATCTAACGTTTCAACGTTAATGCTTGGTGCAATAAAGCCGTGGTGCAGCATCAGAGTTGAGTAAATAGCCTCATGTACGCCTGCAGCACCCAGTGCATGACCAGTCATCGCTTTGGTTGCTGAAATCGCAGGGCTGTTACCTGCAAACACTTCTTGGATTGCGCCCAGTTCTTTCACGTCACCCACAGGTGTTGAGGTTCCATGTGTATTGATATAGTCAATCTTATCAACACCTTGCATCGCCATTTTCATACAACGTACTGCGCCTTCACCCGATGGTGCTACCATGTCGTAGCCATCCGATGTCGCGCCGTAACCGACGATTTCACCGTAAATTTTTGCGCCGCGAGCCAGTGCGTGTTCCAGTTCTTCAACCACGACCATGCCGCCGCCACCAGAAATCACGAAGCCATCACGATCGGCATCGTAAGTACGTGACGCTTTTTCTGGTGTTTCGTTGTATTTGGTTGATAGTGCGCCCATCGCATCAAACATCATAGTTTGTGACCAGTACAGCTCTTCGCCACCACCGGCAAACACGATGTCTTGCTTACCCAGTTGGATAAGCTCCAGTGCGTTACCAATACAGTGTGCAGAAGTGGCACAAGCAGAGCTGATTGAGTAGTTTACGCCGCGAATTTTGAATGGAGTTGCCAAACATGCAGAAACGGTTGAAGACATAGTACGTGGCACCATGTATGGACCCACACGTTTCACGCCTTTTTCACGCTGAGTATCCACCGCGATAACTTGGTTTTCAGAAGAAGCACCACCAGAACCGGCAACAATACCTGTACGGTCGTTAGAAACTTGCTCTGGGGTTAGACCCGCATCAGCAATCGCTTGTTCAAGAGATAGGTATGCATACGCAGCCGCATCACCCATAAAGCGCATTTGCTTACGATCGATATGTTCTTCTGGGTTAATTTTTAAATCACCCCAAACCTGTGAACGCAAACCATGCTCTTTAAACTGTTCAGAGGCGGTGATGCCTGACTTGCCAGTTTTTAGTGAGGCCAAAACTTCTTCGACGTTGTTACCGATACTCGAAATAATACCCATACCGGTGATGACGACTCGTTTCATGTAACATTCCTATTATGTAAATTTGGCTAGATGATATCGAAGAAGGATAACAGAAGTGGTCAGCTTTCCCATAAATTCGTACAATCTCGACCCATATTCAGCCTGATTTCATAGAATTTGTTCATTATGTCATCCATTTCTCACGCCCAGCTCGGCTGGAACGAAGCAGGAACTCCCGTCTCCGATCAATTTGACGATGTCTATTTCTCTAACGTCAATGGTCTAGCCGAGACACGTTATGTGTTCCTTGAGCAGAATCATCTCCCACAAAGATGGCACAACGATGACCAAAGGCGATTTGTGATTGCGGAAACTGGCTTTGGTACGGGCCTGAATTTTCTGGCTGTGTGGCAAGCGTTTGTGGAGTTTCGTGAAGCGAATCCCGAGGCCAAACTCAAAGAGCTGCATTTCATTAGCTTTGAAAAATACCCGCTCAGTCAACACGATTTAATTCAAGCACATCAGGCGTGGCCGGAACTGGCAGAATTCGCGCAAAAACTGCATAAGCACTACCCTTTAGCGATTCCAGAATGCCAGCGGATTGTGTTGGATGATGGACTCATCACGCTCGATCTCTGGTTTGGGGATATCAAAGACTGCCTGCCGAAAGTAGCGACACAGGAGCAAGGTTTAGTCGATGCATGGTTCCTCGATGGTTTTGCTCCCAGCAAAAACCCAGAAATGTGGAACCAAAACCTGTTTGAAGGTATGGCCAAACTAGCGAAAAATGGCTGTACCTGCGCTACCTTTACTTCGGCTGGTTTTGTACGCCGCGGCTTAATTGACGCGGGTTTTACGATGAAAAAAGTCAAAGGCTTTGGTACCAAACGAGAAATGATTGCTGGCTGTCTGAATGAGAAAGTT
>JBOFIW010000160.1:0-4717 GCA_051650365.1 Vibrio sp.
AAGAAGTCGCCAGTTTTGTTGCTGGGCTAGAGGGAGAAAATCTCAAGCGTACTCCGAGCGATAACAATGTATTTGCTCAAGCCCTGTCTCGCTTTGAAAAGAACAGTGATGTCGCGTTGCAAGATGTTTCTAGCGCACTAATCCCAACACCGCTGCAAGTGAAAACCCAAAAAGGTTCAGTTTCTATAGCGAAAGGTATTGCGCTACCGAGCAAAGCGTTTGACGGCGAGCAAATGCAAGCGCTGAATGAGCGCGCACAACTGCTTGGCGTGAATCTGAAAGGGGTGATGCCGGCGCAAGTTATTATCAATCCTAAATCTTTTAAAGGTGACTTGGCTAAATCTGGTGCGTATCGCCTAGCGATTACGGATAAAGCAGTTAAAGTTACCGCATTTGACCAAGCAGGCGCGTTCTACGCAATGCAATCGCTACTGGGTTTAGTTGATATGGCAGATGCGTCACAACTACCAAAAGTAGAAATCGTCGATGCTCCACGCTTTGATTACCGTGGTGTAATGGTCGATGTAGCGCGTAACTTCCACTCTAAGCAAGCGATTCTGGCGACCTTGGATCAAATGGCGGCTTATAAAATGAATAAGCTGCATCTGCACCTGACTGATGACGAAGGCTGGCGTATTGAAATCCCAGGATTGCCAGAGCTTACTGACATCGGCGGTCAACGTTGTTTTGACCCGAGCGAAACAGAGTGCGTGTTGCCACAATTGGGCTCTGGTCCAAATGCCGATAACTTTGGCTCTGGCTACTTCACTCAGCAAGATTACCTAGAGATCCTGCAATACGCGAAAGCACGTCATATCGAAGTGATCCCTGAAATTGATATGCCAGCGCACGCTCGTGCTGCTGTTGTTTCCATGGAAGCGCGTTACCAGCGTTTAATGCAAGAAGGTAACGAAACGGCGGCCAATGAGTTCCGTCTACTGGATCCGCAAGATACATCAAACGTGACTACCGTGCAGTTCTATGACCGCATGAGTTTTATCAATCCATGTTTGGACTCTTCAAAACGCTTTGTTGACAAGGTGATCTCTGAAATCGCAGCAATGCACCAAGCAGCGGGTATGCCTCTGACAACGTGGCACTTTGGTGGCGATGAAGCGAAAAACATCAAGTTGGGCGCAGGCTTTCAAGATGTGAATACCCAAGAGCCAGTAAGTTGGAAAGGCAACTTGGATCTGAGCAAGCAAGATAAGCCTTTTGCGCGTTCGCCGCAGTGTCAAAACTTGATTGCAACGGGTGCAGTGAGTGATTTCGGTCACTTACCAAGCTACTTTGCTGAGCAAGTGTCTAAGTTGGTGGCAGAGAAAGGCATTCCTAATTTCCAAGCATGGCAAGATGGCTTGAAATACAGTGAAGGCGAAAAAGCGTTCGCGACGGAAAACACTCGTGTGAACTTCTGGGATGTTCTGTACTGGGGTGGCTCTGCCTCTGCGTACGAATGGGCTGAGAAAGGTTACGACGTGATCATCTCTAACCCTGACTACGTGTACATGGATATGCCTTATGAAGCAGATCCAAAAGAGCGTGGCTACTACTGGGCAACGCGTGCAACAGATACACGTAAGATGTTTGGTTTTGCACCGGAAAACTTGCCACAAAACGCAGAAACCTCACTGGATCGTGATGGTAATGGCTTCAGTGGTAAAGGCGAAGTAAAAGGTAAGCCTTTCTATGGTCTGTCTGCGCAGCTTTGGTCTGAAACAGTACGTACCGATGAGCAATATGAATACATGGTGTTCCCTCGCGTACTCGCAGCCGCTGAGCGTGCATGGCATCGTGCGGATTGGGAAAACACTTACAAAGCCGGCGTGGAATATTCGCAGGAGACTCAGTTAGTCAACGACAAAGCTCTAAATGCGGATTGGAATCGCTTTGCTAGCGTATTAGGTCAACGTGAGCTGGCCAAACTTGAGAAAGCAGGCATTGATTACCGCCTCCCTGTTCCGGGAGCGAAGATCGAGAACGGTCATTTGGCCATGAACGTTCAGTTCCCTGGTGTCACACTGCAATACTCCTTGGATGGTCAAACTTGGTTGGATTATGACGCGAAGCAAGCACCAAAAGTGAACGGAGAAGTTTGGATTCGCTCTGTTTCTGCTAGCGGTGAGCGTACTAGCCGAGTGACTTCGCTAAAATAATCGAACTCTCATTTCACTGAATGGATAATGAAAGCCTCCGCATGCGGAGGCTTTTTTGTCTGCAGGGATTGCCAGTCTATATCAGCCCCTTAATATGCCACTGTTTACATTGCACTAAGCAAGCAATCAGTTACCTTGATAAGTACGGTATTCAAAGACTTGGCCGTGTTCATTAAAGGCGTATACCGCATAGCTATCTTTCTTATCGCCATATTCCATACCCGGTGATCCCATAGGCATTCCAGGAACGGCTAATCCTTTAGCATTTTTCGGTGGGTTAGCCAGAAAGTCTTTAATATCTTGTGCTGGAATATGACCTTCAAAGACATAACCGCCGATTTCTGCGGTATGGCAAGAAGCCAGTTTTGGTTTTACCCCAAGTTGTTGCTTAATCCCATTCATGTCGTCATGCAGGACTTCTTTAACCGTAAAACCATTTTCTTCCATGTGTTTGGTCCATTCGGTGCAACAACCACAGTAAGGAGATTTGTGATTCACTACATCGACGGCAAGCGCTTGCCCTGAAAAAGCGGCGAATAGGGCGAGTGTCATAATTGATCGTTTCATGATTTACCTCATTGAGAATGTTGGTCGAAAGAAATTTTGCTCCAGCGCAGTCGATTCGCGTTGCTGACTACGGTAATGGAGGAGAGCGCCATCGCAGCTCCTGCGATAACAGGGCTAAGCAAAAATCCAAAAGCCGGGTAAAGTACACCCGCAGCGATAGGAATGCCAAGCGTGTTGTAAATAAATGCGCCAAACAGGTTCTGCTTCATATTGCGAACGGTGGCTTGAGAAAGTTCAATCGCACTGACCACACTCGTTGGCGATGAGTTCAACAGTGTCATTTGTGCGCTCTCGATCGCCACATCACTGCCACTGCCCATTGCAATACCAATGTCAGCAAGTGCCAGAGCTGGGGCATCATTAATACCATCACCAATCATGGCGACTTTACGGCCTTGTTGTTGCAAAGCTTGAATGTGCTGCGCTTTTTGGTCGGGCAGTACTTGCGCAATCACTTGCGAGATACCGAGCTCTTTGGCAATGGCATTCGCAACCGAAGCATGGTCGCCAGTCAGCATCACGGTATGAATTCCAAGCTCATTGAGCTTACGTACCGCTTGTGCTGAGGTGGGTTTGATCGGATCGGCAATGGCTAATACACCTTGCAACATGCCACGATAAGCCACCGCAACCGGAGTCCATGCTTGTGCTGCAAATTGTTCTAGAGTTGATTCAACCATAGATAAATCAATGCCTTGTTCTTGCATAAAAGCGAGAGAGCCAACCAGCACGGTTTGATTTTGGTAATCAGCGGAGAGTCCACGCCCACGTTGGTTAGTGAATTGGCTGATCTCCACAGGGCTAATATTGCGCTGTTTCGCGTAATCGCAGATCGCTTTAGCCAGTGGGTGTTCAGATCGCTGCTCAAGGGCATAGGCTAAGGCAAGCAATTGGTTTTCATCACCCTGCATAACATGCAGGGATTGAATACTCGGTTTGCCTAAGGTTAGCGTCCCCGTTTTATCAAATACGACGGTATCTATCTGACTTGCGGTCTGCAGTACATTGGCATCGCGAATCAAAATACCCATCTCTGCCGCTTTGCCGATACCCACGGTAATCGAGAGCGGAGTAGCAAGCCCCAAAGCACAAGGACAGGCAATGATCAGCACAGTGGTCGCAACGACCAACATGTAACTGGCTTTAGGATCTGGGCCATACAGATACCAAAGTGCGGCAGACAGGATGGCAATGAATACCACGACAGGGACGAAGACGGACGAAATCTGGTCTGCTAAACGAGCAATCGCAGGTTTACTGCTTTGCGCTTGTCTTACCATCTGGATAATACGAGCCAGCATAGTTTCCGAACCAATGCCAGTAGCAGTGATCACCAAACTGCCATCTTGATTCAGAGTACCTGCCGCCACTTTTGCTCCTTGTTCTTTGATAACAGGAATAGGTTCGCCCGTGAGCATGGATTCATCCAGATAAGAGTGGCCTGTACTGACCACTCCATCGACAGGAACTTGCTCTCCGGGTTTGATGCGTAGTGACATCCCCAGTTGAATATCGGCGACGGCGATGGATTGATCGCCTTGTTCAGTCACTAACGTCGCTTGCTGGGGTTGTAAGTTAAGCAAGGCTTGCAGTGAGCGATTAGTATTGCTTTTGGCTTTGGTTTCAATGTAATGACCCAATGAAATCAAACCAATGATCATTGCCGTTGCTTCGAAGTACACATGACGCGCTGCATCAGGAAACGCTTGCGGCCAAGCCACCACGAGCATGGAGTAAAACCAAGCAGCCCCTGTACCCAGAGCGACTAGGGTGTCCATTGTCGCTCTGCCATGAGTCAGTGCTTGCCACGCATTAATAAAGAAGTGGCGACCGGCGGTGAGCAGCAGTGCGAAACAGGTGACGCCGATTCCCCCCCATACCATTTGATCACTGCTATTGCGGATCATCATGTTGCCGCCAAACACGCCCCACAGCATTAAAGGCGCACCCAGAGCGATACCCAATAAGGCACTCTGTTTATGCTCTTTTTGTAA
>JBOFIW010000161.1:0-2988 GCA_051650365.1 Vibrio sp.
AGTCAAGACGCACTTGGCTTTGCCGATACAACTCTTAATGGTGAGGATTGGCGTTATTTTCAACTGGCACAACCGAGCCAAGGGGAAAGTAAAGAGTACATAGTGGTTGCTGAGAAACAACGGATCCGTGATGAGGCGATTAATGAAATTGCCTCTTCCACTGCATTTCCCCAGTTGATTTTGATTTTCTGTCTGATCATCGTATTGATTGTGTTGATTGAGCGCAGTTTCCAACCGATACAGTCACTCAAATCGGCGATTGCCATTCGCAGTGTGCATAAGCTTGATCGTATTTATGTTGAAGAACCCACGGTTGAGTTATCCCCTTTAGTTGAGACGCTCAACACACTACTCAGTGAGTTGGAGCAAGCTTGGCTGCGGGAAAAACGTTTCACTCGTATGGCGGCACATGAGCTAAAAACACCGCTTACCGTGCTTAAGTTAAATGCAGAAAATGCATTACTCAGTACCAACCCTGAGCAGCTTAAGCACGATCTGAATCGGATATTAAAAGGGATTGAGCGTACGGATAGGCTTATTCAACAACTGTTGATGTTGGCTAAGGTGGAAAGCACCCATAACTTAACCAAACAGCCTGTCGATCTCGCGAATATGATCAAGCAAGTTATTGCTGATTTAGCACCTATAGCATTTAAGCAAGATCAACAGCTGAGTTTTAGTGGTGAAAGCCCGAGGTTATGGGGAGATGAGTTGCTGCTCGGAATTTTATTTAAAAACTTACTCGATAATGCGATTCGCTATTCGGGCGATAGCAGCTTGATTGAAGTACAACTGAGCTACGGTAATGGAGAGATCGAGGTACGAGTATCGGATAGTGGTGCTGCCATTGATGCGCTGACCCGTGAAAAGATGTTTGATAATTTCTATCGCGCTAACAGCCAAAAAGGGGATGGGGCCGGATTAGGCATGTCCATCTGTCGTGATATTGCCGCGTTGCATGGTGGGCTAGTGATACTTCTGCCTCGTACGGATGATAAAAACACATTCGTTGTACGTTTTCGTGATATTGGGTGAAACAAAAACACCTAACCTAAGTTATCTCGGTTAGGTGTTTTGGCATCAGTAACGTCACTGCTTAATGAATCCCTTAGTGAGATTAAAATTACCCTTTACGGCATTGAGCAAACAGATCCAACGAAGAGTCGTAATCCTTGGTGGACACATTCATCATCCCAAGCAAAGAGTGAAACAGATTATCATGTGAATATGGTAATTCTGTGTTTTTGCGTAAACACTCAGTATTAATCCCTTTACTTTGGCTAAACCCATTAGACATCCAAATTAATAGCGGGACACGAGTTTGGTAGTCGGGAGCTAAGCTATAAGGCATACCATGTAAAAATAAGCCATTTTCCCCTAGCGATTCTCCATGATCAGAAATATAAACCAGTGCAGTATTGTAGCGATCTTGCAGTGAATTAAGCTTATCAATCAGTTGTGCAATGACATAGTCAGTATAACGGATGGTGTTGTCATAGGTATTTACGATCTGTTCAACACTACAGTTCTCAATATCTGCTCTTGGGCAATCGGGTTGGTAAACGGCCATCTCTGTTGGGTAACGCTTAAAGTAAGTGGGGCCATGGCTACCGATGAAATGCATGAATATCATTCGATTGCCTTGTTGTTGAGCAATTTCTTGATCTAAATTTTCCAACATTGCGATGTCATAGCAAGTGTCACCATCGCAAAGCCCTTCACGCTTATCTTTTGCTAATTCTTTTAGCGGGATATTTTTCGCCACCTCTTTATCCCCACCATCATTCTCCTTCCATAGCAAGCTGATCCCCGAGCGTTGTAGAATATCGAGTACATCGTCTTGGTTTACCGCGTGTTTGCGATCAAAATTATTGTGTCCCATGTTGGAGAACATACAAGGCACAGACATGGCGGTTGCCGTTCCGCAGCTAGTTACATTTTTAAAGAAAATAGGCTGGAAGGGAGCCGTATATACGTTAGTATCACGCGGATAACCAAAGTATTGGTAGTTCTGTACACGTGCGGTTTCCCCTAGCACAAAAAACACCAGCGTTGGTTTTTGTTCATCAGCACTTGCCGTTGTATTTTCCAACTGTTTGGCATCGAGGCCGATCTTTTTGTAGACCAGAGGCTCAGTGAAATAGTGCTGGTTAACTAACCCAATACTGCTGTAGATGAAATGGGTTGGAATGATCATTTTTCTCAGAGAGCTGTTATTCCTGCCGACTGAAGAGTAATTCTGATAATAAAGCGCCGCAATTAACCCCACAACCAACACCGAGGTCAGCATAGATAATCCCTTTTTGGCTAAAAAACGGGCTACACCATTTTCTTTGCGAATGGGAGTTAAAATTAGCCAGATCGCAGGCAAAAGCCCCAACAGCATGAACCAACTGATGGAATAAACAGTGAGATAAGAGCCCGCTTCACCGCTGTTGGTTTCTAAGACATTGACGAGCATATCTTGGTCGACAATCGTGCCATATTGATACCCCGCAAAACTGACGAGCGAAGAGGTGAGCAGCAGTAATGCAAACACCGGCTTAAAGAGATAAGGCCAGCTCAGGATCTGAAAAATAAAATTGAACGCAAACAAAAAGAAGAGGGGAATGGAAAGGGCAAATCCCCAGTGAATTTGGGCTGACTCTGAAAATATCTGTACCAATTTTGCGTAAACCGGCAGATTGAGCGGTAGTGCAAAATAAACCGCTAATAAAAAAACTAACTGATTGTAAGAGAGCTGTTTTAACTGAGTGACTGGCATGTTTACCTCAAATAGCGAGTCTATTGGTATGCGCTGCTCTGTTGGCCTATGGTAGATTGCCTATGAAACACAATTCAAAGTAGCGGAAGAATATGACATGAGCTCGAATCAACATCAAACTGATGGGTTCCATAAAATCACAGCTCATTTCAATTTATTAAAAGGTATCAGCGATTTCTTAATACAACCTTAAGGAAAGAAAGATTCAATTTATTTTATGAATT
>JBOFIW010000162.1:0-1305 GCA_051650365.1 Vibrio sp.
GACGTGGAATGACTTGGAATTGGTGGGCAGTGCGGACGATGTGGCCGTAGGAAGTGATAAGAAATACCGTTTCAAAGTCACCTTGCCACAAGATCGCAGTGGCGATGCCATTCTTTACACGCGCTGGCAGCGGGTAGACGCGGGTGGTGAAGGCTTCTATAACTGTAGTGACATCACCTTTGGCGGCTCTACTACGCCACCAGATCCGACGAACCCTACCGATCCGGTTAAGCTCACCGCGTTGGGTTACTACGTGCCGCAAGGGTTTGGCCCTGTAGCAGCTGGAGATAGTGTTCGCTTGCGAACATTTGATGCGACAGGTATGGAAACGACAGATATTGCCTTGCCAATCAGTACCAACAATTTAGAGACTTGGCCAGCCGAGTTGGCGGGTCAGTTCAATCAACTGAAAAACGGCGAATGGTTTATCGGTATTTGGCACCAAGAGATGAACCATTACATGTTTGATACGCAAAATCTGTACGCCAACCAAGTGTTTGCACCAAGCAGTAACCTCACTTACCGCTTATCACTCACTAAAGGAGAGACCACTCCGCCGACTCAACCCGAAAATGCATGGGATAAGAGCAAGACGTATACCGCAGGTGCGGTAGTTACCCATAAAGGCAAGAGCTGGACTGCGCAGTGGTGGACACAAGGTGAAGAGCCGGGAACCACTGGAGAATGGGGTGTGTGGCGCTAAACGTGCTACCTCTTTGACAAACTGAGCGTTTATATGCAGTCAAAAGGCGCTGTCACTCGCCAAAACAGGTTGTCTCGTACAACCTGTTTTTCTTTTTAACCAAGCACGTTGCCGCTAATGGGCGGCCCGCAAGCGGATTTCAAAGCTCATGCCCGCATCGGGATTATTCGTTGCCACGATACTGCCTTGCATGTCTCGCAGGCTATTGGCGACAATCGCTAGGCCAAGCCCTAATCCTTCGCCCATTTTCTTGCTGGTTTGAAACGGCTCAAACATGGTGGTGAGAAGCTCGGGGGCAATCCCACAACCGTTGTCACTCACGCGCACAATCACCTGATGTTCTTCACTCACGGCGCTGATACTGAGCTTCGGTTCTAAGGTTTGACCCATCGCATCTAACGCATTCGACACCAAATTGCCGAGCACTTGGCGCAAGCGTTGCTCTTCTCCCATCACCAACGGCAGATCGCTAGAAAGCCGAACTCGAACATCCACCGGAGTTAAGCGTGCTTGATGAATGCGCAAAATCTCCTGTAGTGCATCGGGCAGCGAGATGGCTTGCAAAGCATCGGGTCGATTGAACGCGAAGGATTTGAGTTGGG
>JBOFIW010000163.1:0-3167 GCA_051650365.1 Vibrio sp.
TCTCTGGCTGAAAATAGGCTCGGAGTATAACACTAATTGCATTTATGGCATTAACTTATGCTTGTTTTATCACGTTTTTCTGTCGTTAATTTGACAATTTGTATGGTTTTTCAGTGTCCATTTTTATGGACGCAGGGGGAGATAAAAATGAACTTGGGAGGCTGTAAGCGTTTTACTTACAGCCTATGTTGGAAAGAGAAATCAAGATTGGGGTAGTGGTTGTTATAGCTTTATAGCGAAATTATTGTTGTAGTTTGGCTTTCGCTTCTTCCACTTTGGCAAAGTCTAGCCCCAGTTCTTCAACCGCTTGTTTGATGAGCATAGGGTTTTGCATCACTTGTGCGATTAGCTGTTGTAGTTGGTCTTGTGGTAGTCCCAATTGCGCTAATGTTGCCATTGCGGCTAAAGGATTTTGGGTGAGGGTCTGAAATAGCGTGTTGATCTGCTCATCACTGATATTGTTTTCTTTCAACATGGCGAGAATTGGGTTCATGAGATTTCCTCTATTCATCTTGGTTTTGGGTGACAAAATCTATACAACGTGACATCGCCACCCTAGGAAAAATTAGCCGATGAATTTTCCGATAAAGTTTTGGATGTTGTTGAAACTGGATACGGCCATCACTATCACAATCAGTGTGCCAATCGCAGTCAGGTAAATTGGGTGCTGATAATCACCGACAATATCTTTACGGCGAGTGGCCGCAAGAACGAAACCAAGCACCACAGGTAGGATAATACTGTTAATCAAACCTGCCAACATCAGCAGAAGGATGGGCATATTCATCATCACAGTGCCGACACTGGTCAGAATAATAAATCCGACACACCAAGCTTTTTCATTGCGAGCCACTACAGGGAATAAGGTTTTGATCAGTGAAATGGCCATGTAAGAGTTTCCGACCACGGAAGTGATAGAAGCCACAAACAGCACCAAGCCAAAGATAAAATAGCCGATTTCCCCTGCACCTTGACGAAACGCATCGGCAGCAGGATTGGTTTTATCTAGCACTGCACCGGTGGCGATTACACCGAAAATGGCCATAAACAGCAGAATGCGGATCACTACGGCAATCGAAATGCCTGCCCAAGCCGCTTTTTTAATGTGCTCAACGTTGTGCTCACCTTGTAGGCCCACATCAACCAGACGTTGTGCGCCAGTGTAGTACCCACCGACAGCTCCACCCACAATGGTTAGGGTTGGGAGTAGCAGGCTGCCCATGTCGGTTGGCATTACTGCTGCGGTTAAGGTTTCTCCCATTGGAGGCAGGCTGGTCATTGCGACATAGGCAATCAGGATGATCATAAACAAGCCTAAATAACGCGCCATCTGATCCATGCGTTTTGAGGCGTTGTGCACCACAAAGAGTAGGCACCCCACCACACCGGTAAACAAGGCTCCCCAAGTGGTTTCCACGCCCGTCAGTACATTAATCCCCAGTGCGGCACCGCTTACGTTACCGAAGTTAAAGGCGACAGCGCCAAGCGCCAGTAAAATACCGATAAAGTAACCTGCACCAGGGGCAATTTTGTTGGCGATGTCTTGAATACGTAGACCTGATACACCCACAATGCGCCACAAGTTCATGACGATACCAAAGGTGATAAACATCGAAGCAAACACGGGGAATGCCATGTCGATTTTATAAATGTTGGTAAAAACTGCGGTTTGGGTGAGAAATCCAGGGCCAACAGAGGTTGTTGCCATCAGGAATGCGACGCTGAGAATCGCTTTGGATTGCCAGTCAGTCTTGAGATGAGTGTGTGCTTTGGTGGTCATGCTGAATCTCGATTCTTATGTTGTCTCTCACTTTAGAAAAAAGGAAAAACAACTGACCGAGATCAGCTGGCATAGAGCAGTTAAGCTCTTGAAAAACTGAACCATTGTGGCTCCGTTTTCGTTGGGCCCGAATGTTAGAGAGTAAGGCAGGTGATGTCAATCACTAAAATCAATAAATTTAATGTGGTTGTTACTCAATGACCTTGTTCATTGAGATATTGTTTTTGTATGTGGGTTTATCGCTACTGGGTCAAGCGTGCTTCTTTTTCGGTTGATAGTACAAAATCGACATTGAAACGGGGAGTTGCAAAATTTCCCCTTCCGCATGACCAGGTTGGGCATGACGCATATTGGTATCACAAATCAAGCACCAATCTTGTTGACGATCATCTGGTAGGGTAAATCGTGCAGGTGCATTGGTTTGGTTGATCAAATAGAGCATTTCAGGACCATCACTGCCAATACCGATATGTAATGCCACCGAAGAAAGGCGATTCCAATCATCCATTTCCATCGGTTTGCCATCCACTCGTCGCCATGCGATGCGGTTATCGTTGCGTTTTTCTCCACTGAAAGCACGGATGAAAGGCACCATGTAGGTTTGCCGAGCCGCCACCATGCCAGCGAGCCATTCACGGAAATCTTGTTTCGTTTCGTTGCTTTCCCAGTTCAGCCAACTGATCTCATTATCTTGGCAATACGCGTTGTTGTTACCTTGTTGGGTATGGGACAGTACATCGGCGGTGAGAATATGGGGAACGCCGAACGCAAACAGCAAGCTGGCCATGAAGTTGCGTTTTTGTCGCTCACGAGTAGCGCGGATCACAATACTGTCGGTATCCCCTTCACAGCCGTAGTTATCTGAGCGGTTGTCGCCATGCCCATCACGGTTCTGCTCGCCATTGGCTTCATTGTGCTTGTGTTTGTACGACACCAAATCTTGCAGGGTAAAGCCATCATGATAAGTGATGTAGTTAACGGTGAGCTTGTATGGCCAGTTAGCAGCGCTGTACAAATCACGCGAGCCCATTAGGCGAGTGGCGAACTCTTTTAAAAAACCGAGGTCGCCTCGCCAGAAGCTGCGGGTGATGTCGCGCAATTTGTCGTTAGTTTCGTTCCAACCGAAAGGGAAGTTGCCCACTTGGTAACCATTTGGGCCGATGTCCCAAGGCTCTGCAATCAACTTCACTTGGCGTAATACGGGATCTTGCGCCACTGCTTTGAAAAATGCGGCTTCTCTACTGAATTCATCACCACGGCGACCGAGTGTCGCGGCTAGATCAAAGCGAAAACCGTCAATGTGGTATTCCATTACCCAGCAGCGCAAGGTATCCATCACTAAATTCAGCGCCGCTTGATTTGAAAGATCCACCGTGTTGCCGCACCC
>JBOFIW010000164.1:0-3094 GCA_051650365.1 Vibrio sp.
TTATCGCGCATCATCCGGCCGTTTACGTAACAGTATTGTAGATCGCTCTGCTGACGCGCGCCTTCAGGTGTGGTGATCCAACCGTGCAGTTTAAGGCCTTGGTGTTCTAATTCAATGCGCAGCATATGCTGCACAAACGAGTTGCCACACACCGCAGCTAAACGTTTTTCCTGCTGCGGTAAAGTAGTTGCAGCACGATACTGACGCACGATTTTGCCGTTATGGCGCAGAGTAAAACTGACATCAAAGCGGCTAAGGGCAATTCGCTTGAGCAGCTCATCAATATGGGTAAATTCGGTTTTTTCGGTACGCAGAAATTTACGCCGTGCGGGGGTATTGAAAAACAGATCCAACACTTCCACTGTCGTGCCCACGGGATGAGCTGCGGGCTGCAACTTGACCGCCATATCGCGGCCTTCACTGTAAGCTGACCACGCTTCCTCTTGAGTCACTGTGCGCGATGTCAGCGTCAAACGAGATACAGAGCTGATACTTGCTAGCGCCTCACCACGAAAACCTAGGCTCATGATCGCTTCCAGATCATCCAGAGTATGGATTTTAGAGGTCGCGTGACGGCTCAGCGCCAAACCTAGTTCCTCTTTATCAATTCCAGAGCCATTATCTCGGATGCGAATGAGCTTCGCACCACCTTTCTCGATATCAATATCAATTCGAGTTGCCCCTGCATCTAGGCTGTTTTCCACCAGCTCTTTCACCACCGAAGCGGGTCTTTCTACTACTTCACCAGCAGCAATCTGGTTGGCTAAGCGAGCCGGTAGAATTTGAATCGTCATAATCGGTTATTTATTCGGGATAATCAGCTGCTGCCCCACCAACAGTTGGTCAGAGCGCAGCTGGTTGGCTTGGCGAATGCTATCAATGCTGACATTGTATTGATCAGCAATTTTGCTCAAGTGTTCGCCACGCTGTACTTTGTGCTTACGTAGAGGTTTATCTTTCAAACTCACAGTTATTTTCAGCTTCTGCCCGAGCACCAAAGTATCCGATCTTAAATTATTCTCTTTTTTGATCGAGGCCACTGACACTTTATAGGTGCTAGAAAGCTTACCAAGAAAATCACCAGATTTGACCACATGGGTAATGGTTTCAGTTTCTACCGGATTACTCACCGTAGGAACTGGGATTGGCGTCTGTGCTCTAGGAATAGTCAACAATTGTCCAACCGTGATCGTCGAGGATTTAAGTTGATTGGCCTGCTTTAGCGCATCCACACTCACCCCATATTGATTGGCGATCAGACCGATTGACTCACCACGCTGCACTTTGTGCTTCTGCACTTTACCACGATTGGCAAATCGGGTTCCTTCTGGAGGATTATCTTCAAAATACTGCACAATCGCCTTGGCTAATGCTCGGGCTAACTTATCTTGATGAGTACGTTGAAACAGCAGCTTTTCTTCTGATGGGTTGGAGATAAACCCAGTTTCGACCAACACTGAGGGAATGTCCGGTGATTTTAACACCGCCAAACTCGCATTCACTGGTTCCGCTTTATGCAAATGAGCGACTTTACCCATTTCACGCAAAATATTCGAGGCAACTTTATACCCTTCTTTTTGTGAATGACTAAATTGCAGATCAAGCAAGGTTTGACTGACGTTGCGATCGTTATTCGCTTTCGAAAGTACTTCCCCTGCACCGCCAAGCAATTCAGATTGTTGTTCATGGTTTTCAACCCAACGGGCAATTTCGGTATTGGCACGGCGAGTATTGAGCACAAACACCGAGCCACCACGAGGTTGAGGCGTATGGAAGGCGTCCGCATGCACCGAAACTAGGAGATGTGCTTTGCTGCTACGGGCAATTTCTGTCCTTTTATTGAGATTCACGAAATAGTCACCACGGCGAGTCAATACCGCTTTCATCCCCGGTACCGCATTGATTTGATCAGCCAGTTTTTTCGAAACACTGAGGGTGGCATCTTTCTCGTACTTGCGCGTTGGGCCGATTGAACCGGGATCCTCACCACCATGCCCAGCATCAATCGCCACCACGATGTCATCATCACCTCTTAGTTGAGAAGCATCTTTGCTGACTTGCGCCGCAGAGGAGTTTGATGAATTTGGCGAGCTGGCTTCCGCTGTTTTGCCATGTGGCATATCCACAACAAGACGATGTCCATATTGCCCACCAGGAGTTGGAGCAAGTTTGAATAAGGTTGGAGTAGTTTTCTGTTTCAGTTCAAACACGAGACGAAACGTGCCTTTTTCGGGAGGAGAAGAAGCCCGAACCTTAGATAGAACTCCACTTTCTGTGACATTGACGGGTAGCTTAGCACGAGAAGACGTTTGCTTAAGATCAATCACCAATCGATCTGGGGAACTCAATACAAAATAGCTATAGTCCACTTCCGATTTAACGTCTAAAACCACCCGCGTTTCATCAGGAGATGGCCAAACACGGGCTCCTTCTAAAACATTAGCCCACGTTTGCGGCGCCAATGTAAATAGAACAAGTCCACAGAGTAAGAATACAAAACGGCTAACGTTCAACATAACTCCAACTGGTTCAATAGTTCGCATCCATAGTCATTATTGGCAGTCAGCGTTGCGATCCGCTGTTCACCGTCATAGCGCAAATCAAGATCAAGATCCGCATGGGGTAAAAGTCCATGCCCTTTTTCTGGCCATTCAACCAAGCAAATCGCATCCGCAGAAAAGTAATCACGGATCCCCATAAATTCGAGTTCTTCCGGATCCGCCAAACGATACAGATCAAAATGATAAACCTGCCATTTACCTAGCTGATAGGGTTCAACCAGAGTATAGGTGGGACTTTTGACATTGCCGTTGTGGCCTAATGCACGAATAAAACCGCGGCTAAATGTCGTTTTTCCTGCGCCAAGATCACCATGCAGATAAAGTGTGGTTTGTTGCGAACAAATAGCGGCTAACGCTCGGCCTAGTTCAATAGTGGCTAGTTCATCTTTCAGGGAAAAAATCTTGCTATTCATTACACTTTTCTCGACAAGGTCGTCATTGACTATAAAGAAATCAAAAGAACAGGAATAGTAAACTGGGTTGGAATTGAGAGACAAGATCTGTTCTGTTAACAAAGCGAAAAATATGCCCAC
>JBOFIW010000165.1:0-2356 GCA_051650365.1 Vibrio sp.
GGTGCTAAATTGACCGTAATGCGTTTCGCCGGAAACTCAAATCGAGAATTGATGATCGCGCTACGCACCCGATCCCGTGACTCTTTCACTGTGGTTTCCGGCAACCCAACTAAGGTAAACCCCGGCATTCCATTACTGATATGAACCTCAACCGTAACCGGAGGAGCCTGCACGCCAATACTGGCGCGGCTGTGAATGATCGCAAGTCCCATTGCATCCCTTAGTATTTGATCAAAAAGCATTCATCGCCCAAATGAAGCGGCGATAAAAAGCACAGAATGGGTTATATAGCGTGGCGAGATAAAACAGGAATGTGAAAAAAGAATGAGTTTTTGCTTGTCATGTAACGAAGATGTGTGTTAACACTAGAACCGCAAACACATTGGTAAGATATTAGTTCAACCTTAACAACGAATTTACTATGAACTTGAACGCTCGCATCAACGCTCTAATTAACCTAATTATCGTGGTCATTCTAGTGACGACGCGGGGGCGAGTGGGCGAAAAATAAGTAACCGAATCCAAGAAACCCCCGCACTGAAAAGTCCGGGGGTTTTTTTACAACTCTGACAGACCAAAAAAAGCACATTCTGAATAAGTTACACCCAGCAACTGATGAATACCGAATCGGTAACCCTCAGTTGGGATAACCCCAGAATAAGCAGGAAGAATGGGAGCGGCACATGAAGTGCAAACACAACACACAGGAAGGCAGCGACACGTATTGTTGCCAGAAGGAGGCACGATGACCGGAGCACAGTTAGTCGTTGCCGCATTAAAACAGCAGGGCATCAAAACCGTTTTTGGTTACCCTGGTGGCGCTATCATGCCGATTTATGATGCGCTGTATGACGGAGGTGTCGAGCACATCCTCTGCCGCCATGAACAAGGTGCGGCCATGGCCGCAATTGGTATGGCGCGCTCAACTCAACAAGTCGCGGTGTGTATGGCCACATCTGGCCCCGGAGCCACCAACTTGGTGACAGGTTTGGCGGATGCCTTCCTTGATTCGGTTCCACTCGTCGCCATCACTGGCCAAGTTGCTAGCTCACACATCGGCACCGATGCGTTTCAAGAGATGGATGTGATCGGCATGTCGCTCTCTTGTACCAAGCACAGCTACTTAGTCACCGACATCAACGAGCTTGCACCGACTCTGGCAGAAGCGTTTGAAGTTGCAAAAACTGGTCGTCCCGGTCCAGTGCTGGTAGACATCGCCAAAGACGTACAGCTCGGCAAAGCGCCGGTCTCCGCTTTGCCAAGCTTTACTCCACCCGCCATGCCACATGTGGATGCTACACAGCTAGCCAACGCACAAGCTCTGCTCGCGCAAAGTAAGCGTCCGGTATTGTATGTGGGAGGCGGTGTACAACTGGCGAATGCAACAGACACAGTGCGTGAGTTTTTACGCCTCAACCCTATGCCTTCAGTTAGCACACTCAAAGGCTTGGGCACCATCGAGCGTCACGACCCACACTATCTTGGCATGCTCGGCATGCACGGCACCAAAGCGGCAAACTTAATCGTACAAGAGTGTGATTTGCTGATCGCGGTTGGTGCGCGTTTTGATGACCGCGTGACAGGTAAGCTTGATACGTTTGCGCCTCACGCCAAAGTGATCCATGTCGATATTGATGCCGCCGAGTTCAACAAACTGCGTCATGCCCATGCTGCACTGCGTGGTGATATCAACCTCATCCTGCCGCAGTTGGAACTGAGCCACGATATTTCACCTTGGGTTCATCATAGTGAGAGTCTGCGTAGCGGGTTCAAATGGCGCTACGATCATCCGGGCGACAACATCTTCGCACCATTGTTGCTCAAGCAACTGTCAGACATGATGCCGGACTCTTCGATTGTCTCGACCGACGTTGGTCAACACCAAATGTGGGCTGCGCAGCACATTCAACCGCGCGCACCACAAAACTTCATCTCGTCCGCAGGTCTTGGCACCATGGGCTTTGGTTTACCGGCGGCAATGGGTGCTGCGGTTGCGCGTCCTGACGATCAATCGATCCTGATCAGCGGTGACGGTTCTTTCATGATGAACGTGCAAGAACTTGGTACGCTCAAGCGTCGCCAAATCCCAGTCAAAATGGTACTGCTGGATAACCAACGTTTAGGTATGGTGCGCCAATGGCAATCACTGTTCTTTGATGGTCGCCACAGCGAAACCATTTTGGATGACAACCCTGATTTCGTGATGTTGGCCAAAGCCTTCAACATCCCCGGCAAAACCATCAGCCGCAAAGAAGAAGTCGAACCTGCACTGCGTGAAATGCTGGCTAGCAAGACCGCTTATCTACTGCACGTGCTGATTGATGAAGAAGAGAACGTGTGGCCATTGGTGCCACCG
>JBOFIW010000166.1:0-18736 GCA_051650365.1 Vibrio sp.
GCGCCATGCTCAAGAGAACCAATCTGTGGTCCCATCGGCATACCGCCACACAATGTCAGCACTTTAATATTATGGATAGTGCGCCCTAAGGTACGAATATCGGTCGCCACTTGGTCAGCTAACTCACGAGTTGGGCACAACACCAAGGCTTGCACGCGAAAGCGCTTCACATTGAGATTTGACAACACCCCAAGACCAAACGCCGCTGTTTTACCTGAGCCTGTTTTTCCTTGGCCAATCACATCCTGTCCATTGAGAATAGCGGGTAGAGATTGCGCCTGAATCGGAGTCATGGTTGCAAACCCCATAGTTTCAAGGTTAGCGAGTAATTCAGGCTTCAGATTCAAAGCTGCAAAAGAATTGGCGTTCAAGAGGTGTCCTCAGTGTGACGAAAAAAGAAGCGCTATTATCGTTATTTTGCGCTTCAGCTCCAGTGAATCTTCATTTAAATTTTCCAACCCTCGCTTAACCTTTGTTAACGCGTATTTTTTCTCTGGCTGCTACAGTGTCAAACTCAAAATCCGTAGCATGATATACCTGACTTACAGGCCTAATTTTCAAGGAGATAGAAATGATCACCTGGCAATGTATCCCTTTTGGCCAATTAACGACTGAACAGCTGTACGATCTACTCAAACTGCGAGTTGATGTTTTTGTGGTTGAACAGATCTGCCCCTATCCCGAATTAGATAACAAAGATCGTATGACTGGTGTGCACCATTTACTCGGCTACCGAGATAAAGAGTTAGTTGCTTGCGCACGCCTGCTGCCAATGGGTATCAGCTACCCGAGTGTAAGCATTGGTCGGGTTGCGACTAAGGCTAGTGCTCGGGGGAATGGTTTAGGTCATCTGTTATTGCAAACTGCACTTGAGCATTGCCAGCACTTGTGGCCACAACAAGCGATAGAAATTGGCGCTCAGGAGCATCTGCGTGACTTTTATGGCAACTATGGTTTTGAACCAACTTCTAAAACGTATCTGGAGGATGGCATTCCTCACATCGACATGAAAAGAGCCTGACTATGAGCCGCGCAACACTGGCCATTTGGCTATTAATTTTCGGCAATTTGGCGGCTTCACTCTCCGATGTCGCGGTCAAAATGCTGCAAGGTGAAGTGGTTCCCTTCCAGTACATGTTCTTACGCCAGTTATTCGCCTTCGTCTTAATTTGGCCTATTTGGCGGCAACAACCAAAAGTCTTACGTCAACTCCATGATCCTAAAATAACTTGGATACGCGCCCACTTAGTGCTTTTAGGTGCTGGTTGCATGGTGGTCGCTATTTCTTATCTACCATTGGCAACAGCGAATGCAGTATTTTACGCCGCTCCACTTCTGATGCTGCCACTCTCCATTCTGTTTCTTAAAGAGAAACCCAGCCGTAGCAAGATGGTAGCAACAATCACTGGGTTTATTGGAGTATTGATTGTACTCCGACCATCGCAGTTTCATTGGGCAGCGCTGTTCGCCCTCGGCACTGCATTTTCACTGGCGCTGTTTAATTTACTGGCACGAACAATCCCTGAGCAGCAACCAGTGGTAACCACATTAATGTGGACATCCCTTTTTTCACTGCCCATTTCAGGATTGCTCGCCGCTGCTTATTGGCAACCACTGACACAACAAGAATGGCTATGGATTGCCACTAGCTCAGGGTTGATTCTGTTGTATAACGGATTAGCCGTTGCCGCCTACCAGAAAGCACCAGCCAGCCAGATTGCACTGGCTGAGTATTCGGGGCTGATTTTTGTCGCTGCCTTTGGGGCAATTTGGTTTGATGAGCTTTTAGATGCGCTAACTTGGCTCGGTATTGGAATGATTATTTTACCCTTGCTACCCAACAAGTTATTTACCCAATGGTGGGAGTTATTTACTGCGTCCAAAACCACCATCAGAAAGTCGGAAAAACATCACTGATTGGTTATTACGCTCCAGCTGCAAAATATCCAACTGACCATTTTCCGCCAATTTAAAACGAACAAGTTGGCCGGCTTGAATTTGGGTCAGAGGTTTATCCGAGCCCTCAACTTTCACTAAAGCATTAATGTCCGTTAATGACAGCTGATTATTACGAAATACCTGAGACAGAGTATCTCCTTGACGAACTACGTATTCCTGCCAAGCGGAAGACTTGAGAACGGTTTGCTCTTGCGTACGTTGTTCACTCAAACCTTGAGTATTCATTCCCACCTCAATACGCTTGGGCGCAGTCGATGACTTGGCAGCCACTGAGTCTTCACGATCCGGTAAAGGGATCATCAACAACACCAACACTACTGACGTTAAGACCATCAAACCACGGCGATGAAAAAGTGGCAAACGTAACCATAACTCGTTAAGTTGCTGGCGATAACGAGGCCAATCCAATTGCTGCCAGTACGATTGTACTAGGACAAGATAATCAGTTTGCTGCGGCTTTTTGTGGCGGCGGTTCATGTTCAAAGTCCTTTATTAACTTGCCCACAGTATAAAAATTCATGAGGTTAGAGTATAGAGTCGAGTAACTTTAAAGCCAAAGCTTGACACAATCTTGATGGTTTTCGCTAAACTTTCTGCGACACGTCACACCTAACTAACCTGATGAAGCTAAGGCTAAACATTTCATCACAATGACTAACCTGTTATTCTGTCGCCTTTATTGAACGACCAAGAGTGACTTTTATGTCTGAAGTGAAATTTGAAACCGTAGAACAGAAAGCAAGTTACGGTATCGGCCTACAAATGGGTCAGCAACTAGCAGGTAGCGGTTTGGAAGGCCTGAATGTAGCGGCAATCGCAGCAGGTATCGCAACCGCACTGGTTGGCGAACAGCCTGCAATCTCGGTTGATGAAATCAACCAAGCACTGCACGCAATTCACATGCGTGCTGAAGAAGCACGCCAAGAAGCAGCAAAAGCCGCAGCATCTGAAGGTGAGTCATTCCTAAAAGATAATGCTCTACGTCCAGAAGTCATTGTTCTTGAGTCAGGGCTACAATATGAAGTACTGGTTGAAGGTAACGGTGCAATTCCAACTGCTGATAAGTCAGTTCGCGTTCACTACCACGGCCAATTAGTCGATGGCACAGTATTCGACAGCTCAGTATCTCGCGGCCAGCCCGCTGAATTCCCAGTAACTGGCGTCATTCGTGGTTGGGTTGAAGCACTGCAATTAATGCCTGTTGGTTCTAAGTGGAAACTCTACATTCCACAAGATCTTGCTTATGGTGAACGTGGTGCAGGCGCTGCAATTCCACCATTCGCAGCTTTGGTATTTGAAGTAGAGCTGCTGGATATTCTGTAAGCTTGGGCTATGTTTTTCGTAATAATTAAAAAGAGCGACCCGTTGGGTCGCTCTTTTTAATTAGGTAATTGTCTACCTACTGCTTAAAATCGAATCTTCGACTAGTAGGAAAATAACTAATGCACTATATGGAGAGTGATCATGCGCCATCGTTTTACTGCCCTATTAATTACAGCTCTTACGAGCACCTCGGTTCTGGCTTTTCCAAGTCTCAATTCATTAGATTCTAACGACCTAGCCGGATTGGTCGGTCAAACGCTTTCTCAATCCAGAGCCACACAAGATTTGCTGAATCAATTTACTAGCCAGTTACCACTAACTCCACAACAAGCGGGTGGCGGTGTAGCTACATTACTCACACAAGCACAAAACCATCTCAATACCGAGCAAACTACTGAGTTGAACCAGTTGATTCCTAACCTCAATGAATTGAGCGGGCTAATCCCTAATCAAAATCTAAGCACTATTTTGCAACGCAAAGAAGTTAACCAAGCCTTTAATGCTTTAGGGCTGGATGCCAGCATGGTCGAACAGTTTGTACCTGTTTTGATGCAATACTTGACACAACAAGGTGCTAGTCAAAACCTATTGGAATCGTTAGGCAAACTGTGGAAGTAGTACCACATAGCCTATCGAGATAGAGTGCGAGTAAGAGTAGAACACTCTACAAGCAAAATAAGGCAGAAAACAGAAATAAAAAAGCCGGGCTAGCCCGGCTCTTTTATTGCGTGACGAACTGATTACTCAGCAGCAGCTTCTACAGCAGCTTCTGGGCGATCAACCAGCTCAATGTAAGCCATTGGAGCTTTGTCACCTGCACGGAAACCACACTTCAGAATACGAGTGTAGCCGCCTTGACGTGCAGCGAAACGTGGACCTAGTTCGTTAAACAGTTTTGCTACCACTTCGTTATCACGAGTGCGAGCAAATGCTAGACGACGGTTAGCAACGCTGTCAGTCTTAGCTAGTGTAATCAAAGGCTCAACGACGCGACGCAGCTCTTTCGCTTTTGGCAAAGTAGTCTTGATAACTTCATGACGTACTAGAGAGCTAGCCATGTTGCTGAACATCGCTTTGCGATGACTGCTGTTGCGGTTGAGTTGACGACCACTCTTACGATGGCGCATGACCTAATCCTTCTAACTATTATCGATTAATCTTCAGCGATTGACGCTGGCGGCCAGTTTTCTAGACGCATGCCCAGAGACAGACCACGTGATGCAAGCACGTCTTTAATCTCTGTAAGAGATTTCTTACCAAGGTTTGGCGTTTTAAGAAGCTCAACCTCAGTGCGCTGTACCAGATCACCGATGTAGTGAATCGCTTCTGCTTTCAGACAGTTAGCAGAGCGAACTGTTAGTTCAAGATCGTCTACAGGACGCAGTAGGATCGGATCGAATTCTGGCTTCTCTTCCTTCTCCTCAGGTACACGTACATCACGAAGATCTACGAACGCATCCAATTGTTCAGCAAGAATTGTTGCTGCACGACGGATTGCTTCCTCAGGCTCAAGAGTACCGTTTGTTTCCATATCGATAACAAGCTTGTCCAAGTCAGTACGCTGTTCAACACGAGCAGCTTCAACAGAGTAGGCAATTTTGTCTACTGGGCTGAAAGTCGCATCAACAAGCAAACGACCAATTGGACGCTCATCTTCTTCAGTATGGATACGGGCAGAAGCTGGAACATAACCACGACCACGTTCTACTTTGATGCGCATAGCGATCGCAGCATTGTCAGAAGTTAAATGACAAATTACGTGTTCAGGGTTTACGATCTCTACATCACCGTCATGGGTGATGTCACCTGCAACCACAGGGCCCGAGCCTGATTTGTTCAGTGTAATGAACACTTCATCTTTGCCTTCGGCAACGCGAACAGCCAGACCTTTCAGGTTCAAAAGAATCTCAAGGATATCTTCCTGAACACCTTCTTTGGTGCTGTACTCGTGAAGAACGCCTTCAATTTCCACTTCAGTTACAGCACAACCTGGCATTGAAGATAGAAGAATACGGCGAAGTGCATTACCCAGAGTATGGCCGAAACCACGCTCTAACGGCTCAAGAGTTACTTTTGCGTGTGTCGTGCTGATTTGTTCGATATCAACAAGACGTGGCTTAAGAAATTCTGTTACAGAACCCTGCATTGTGTCCTCTCTTTAGTTTAAACCTTACTTAGAGTAAAGCTCGACGATCAATTGTTCGTTGATGTCAGCAGACAGATCGGAACGCTCAGGCAGACGCTTGAAAGTACCTTCCATCGTGTTTACATCGACTTCAATCCAAGTTGGTTTTTCGCGTTGTTCAGCAACTTCTAGAGCTGCTTTGATGCGAGATTGCTTTTTCGCTTTCTCACGAATTGCAACAACGTCGTTAGCCGCAACATTGAAAGAAGGAACGTTTACTACTTTACCGTTCACTAGGATAGCTTTGTGGCTAACCAGCTGACGTGCTTCAGCGCGAGTTGCACCGAAACCCATACGGTAAACTACGTTATCCAGACGACCTTCCAGAAGCTGAAGCAGGTTTTCACCTGTATTGCCTTTCAGGCGAGCAGCTTCTTTGTAGTAGTTACGGAATTGTTTTTCTAAAACGCCATAGATACGACGAACTTTTTGCTTCTCACGAAGCTGAACGCCATATTCAGACAGACGACCACGACGAGCGCCGTGTACGCCTGGTGCGTTATCAATTTTACACTTGGTATCAATCGCACGAACGCCTGACTTAAGGAACAAGTCAGTACCTTCGCGGCGGCTAAGCTTCAGCTTAGGACCCAAATATCTTGCCATGATCTTTCTCCAATCTTCCTAGAAACGTTAAACGCGACGTTTCTTCGGTGGACGACAACCGTTATGAGGGATTGGTGTAGCATCAACGATGTTCGTGATACGGAAACCAGCTGCATTCAGAGCGCGAACAGTAGATTCACGACCTGGACCAGGACCCTTAACCATAACCTCTAGGTTCTTTAGGCCGTATTCTTTAGCCATTTCAGCACAACGCTCAGCAGCAACCTGTGCAGCGAACGGAGTAGACTTACGAGAACCGCGGAAACCAGAACCACCAGCGGTAGCCCAAGCAAGAGCATTACCTTGACGGTCCGTAATGGTTACGATTGTGTTGTTGAAAGATGCGTGGATATGCGCTACGCCATCAGCAACTTGCTTGCGTACACGCTTACGTGCGCGAGTTGGTTGTTTAGCCATTGTACTCTACCCTTCCCGATTATTTCTTGATCGGCTTACGCGGACCCTTACGGGTGCGAGCGTTGGTTTTAGTACGCTGTCCACGTAGTGGTAGACTGCGACGATGACGAAGACCACGGTAACAACCAAGATCCATTAGGCGCTTGATGTTCATGGAAACTTCACGACGTAGATCACCCTCTACAGTGTACTTAGCTACACCATCACGCAGTTGATCGATCTGCTCTTCAGTTAGTTCACTGATCTTAACACTCTCAGCAATACCCAGATCAGCTAAGATAGCTTTTGAACGGGTTTTACCGATACCGTAGATCGCCGTTAGAGCGATTACAGCGTGTTTATGATCAGGAATGTTAATGCCTGCTATACGGGCCACTATGCACTCCTAGTACTTTCATCAAAGAATTACCCGCAACAAAGCCCGTCGAGGATACGTTGCGGTATACTACTTCTTTTGCACGCAAAAGGTAGGCCGAGGAATATACTCGACACTACCTTAATTTTCAAGTAAAAAATTTCTGCTAATTAGCCTTGGCGTTGCTTGTGCTTTGGCTCACTGCAAATCACGCGAACGACACCGTTACGCTTGATAACTTTACAGTTACGGCAGATTTTTTTAACGGAAGCACGAACTTTCATTGCTAAACTCCGTAAATCTATCTGAACTGCCTGCCGTATTAACGGCCGTAGCCTTTCAGATTTGCTTTTTTCAACACAGACTCATACTGATGAGACATCAAATGGGTCTGTACCTGTGCCATAAAGTCCATGATCACGACAACTACAATCAGTAGTGATGTGCCGCCAAAGTAGAAACGAACGTTCCACGCGACCATCATGAACTCAGGGATCAGACAGATAAAAGTAATATACAGTGCGCCCGCGAGGGTTAAACGTGTCATTACTTTATCGATATATTTCGCTGTCTGTTCACCTGGGCGGATACCGGGTACGAATGCACCAGACTTCTTCAGGTTATCTGCTGTTTCACGCGGGTTAAACACCAACGCGGTATAGAAGAAACAGAAGAAGATTATCGCTGCTGCATAAAGCATTACATACAGAGGCTGGCCTGGGCTTAAAGCCAAAGACACATCAGTTAGCCAACCGAATGTGCTGCTTTCACCGTTCTGACCAAACCACTGCGCCAATGTTCCTGGGAACAGAATAATGCTTGACGCAAAAATTGCAGGAATTACACCAGCCATGTTGATTTTCAACGGCAGGTGTGTGCTCTGTGCTGCGAACACTTTACGACCTTGTTGACGCTTCGCATAGTTAACAACGATACGACGTTGACCACGCTCCATGAAAACAACAAAGTAAATCACAGCAAAAGCAAGTACTGCAATTAACAGCAGAAGAAGTACATGCAGTTCACCTTGACGCGCTTGCTCGATTGTTTGACCGATTGCTTTGGGCAATCCAGCAACAATACCTGCGAAAATCAGTATCGAAATACCGTTTCCAATTCCACGCTCTGTAATTTGTTCACCTAACCACATTAGGAACATGGTACCGGTTACTAAACTCACGGTCGCAATCAGGGTAAACATGGTTTGGTCGATAACGACCAGATTGTTGACCATGTTTGGTAAGCCTGTTGCAATACCAATAGCTTGGAATGTTGCAAGTACAAGCGTGCCGTAGCGCGTATATTGGCTGATCTTACGACGGCCTGCTTCACCCTCTTTCTTGAGTTCCGCTAACGCTGGATGAACTACCGTTAGCAACTGGACAACAATTGACGCCGAAATATACGGCATGATGCCCAGAGCTAAAATAGATGCACGCTCAAGGGCACCACCGGAGAACATGTTAAACATTTCTACGATGGTACCTTTTTGCTGTTCGAACAATTCGGCAAGTACAGCAGCGTCAATACCAGGAATCGGCACAAAAGAGCCGGCTCGGAATACTAAAAGTGCACCAATTACGAAGAATAAGCGCGACTTTAGTTCACTTAAGCCGCTCTGAGCACTACGAAAATCTTGTCCTGGTTTTCTAGCCATCTGTACCTCAATCCTCGAGATTATTCCTCGATTTTACCGCCTGCAGCTTCGATTGCAGCTTTAGCGCCTTTAGTCACGCGTAGACCTTTTACAGTCACTGCTTTGTTGATCTCGCCAGAAAGAACGATTTTTGCAAACTCAATGTTTTTAGTAACAAGGTTTGCCGCTTTCAGAGCGTTTAGATCAACTACGTCACCCGTTACTTTCGCCAGTTCAGACAGACGAATTTCAGCAGACACAAAGCTCTTACGAGAAGTGAAACCGAATTTTGGTAGACGCTGTTTCAGAGGCATTTGACCGCCTTCAAAACCTGGACGTACTTTGCCGCCAGAACGTGACTTTTGACCTTTGTGACCACGGCCACCTGTTTTACCAAGGCCAGAACCGACACCACGACCTAAACGCTTAGGAGCATGTTTAGAACCCGCAGCCGGTGATAGAGTATTCAATAGCATTATGATTACTCCTCAACTTTAACCATGTAGTAAACCTTGTTGATCATGCCACGAACACATGGCGTATCTTCAAGTTCTACTGTGTGGTTGATTTTACGAAGGCCTAAACCGCGCAGTGTAGCTTTATGCTTTGGCAGGCGACCAATTGAGCTTTTAGTTTGAGTTACTTTAATAGTTGCCATTGTGTTCTTACTCCGAAATCGCTTCAACAGTTAGACCACGTTTAGCAGCAACCATTTCTGGTGACTTAACGTCTACTAGCGCATCAATCGTTGCACGAACGATGTTGATTGGGTTAGTAGAGCCGTACGCTTTAGACAAAACGTTGTGTACACCAGCAACTTCAAGTACTGCACGCATCGCACCACCTGCGATTACACCAGTACCTTCTGCAGCAGGCTGCATGTAAACTTTAGAGCCCGAATGGCGACCTTTCACTGGGTGGTGAAGAGTACCTTCGTTCAGCGCGATCGTAACCATGCTACGACGTGCTTTTTCCATTGCTTTTTGGATCGCAGCAGGTACTTCACGGGCTTTACCGTAACCGAAACCTACACGACCGTTACCGTCACCAACTACAGTCAGTGCAGTAAAGCTCATGATTCGACCACCTTTAACCGTTTTAGAAACGCGGTTAACTGCGATTAATTTTTCTTGCAAATCATTCGCTTGAACTTGTTGTTCTTTAGCCATCTTCCAACCCTACCTTAGAATTTCAGACCAGCTTCGCGAGCAGAATCTGCTAGCGCTGCTACTCGACCGTGGTATTGGAAACCAGAACGATCAAACGCAACTACAGTTACGCCTTTTTCAAGTGCGCGCTCTGCAACAGCTTTACCCACTGCTTTCGCTGCATCGATGTTACCGGTGTATTTCACTTGCTCACGGATCGCTTTTTCTACAGTAGAAGCGGCGGCGATAACCTCAGAGCCATTAGCTGCAATCACTTGTGCGTACACGTGACGAGGAGTACGGTGTACTACTAGGCGAGTTGCACCCAGTTCTGCAATCTTACGACGTGCACGTGTAGCACGACGGATGCGAGATGCTTTCTTATCCATAGTGTTACCTTACTTCTTCTTAGCTTCTTTACTACGCACATTTTCATCTGCGTAACGAATACCTTTGCCTTTGTAAGGCTCAGGCGCGCGGTAAGAACGAATGTCAGCCGCAACTTGACCAACTACTTGCTTGTCGCAACCAGTTAGGACAATTTCAGTTTGGCTTGGACATTCTGCTTTAACACCCGCTGGCAGCTCGTGCTCAACAGGGTGAGAGAAACCCAGAGTCAAGCCTACAGCGTTGCCTTTCATAGCAGCACGGTAACCAACACCCTTCAGAACGAGTTTCTTAGTAAAGCCTTCAGTAACACCAACAACCATGTTCTTAACCAGAGCACGTGCAGTACCTGCTTGTGCCCATGCATTGGCTACGCCTTCACGTGGACCAAAAGTCAGTTGGTTGTCTTCTTGTGCGATCACTACACCATTGTGGAAAACGCGAGTTAATTCGCCTTTAGCACCTTTGATAGTGATCTCTTGGCCGTTCAGTTTCACCTCTACGCCAGCTGGAATAGCGACAGGTGCTTTAGCAACACGAGACATGTTCTACTCCTTAATTATGCTACGTAGCAAATGATTTCACCGCCAAGACCTGCTTTACGAGCAGCGCGGTCTGACATCAGACCCTTGGAAGTGGAAACGACAGCAACGCCTAGACCACCCATTACAGATGGCAGCTCGTCTTTCTTCTTGTAAACACGAAGACCTGGACGAGAAACGCGTTTGATTTGCTCGATTACTGGTTTTGCTTGGAAATACTTAAGAGTGATTTCCAGCTCTGCTTTCACTTCGCCTTCAACAGCGAAATCAGCGATATAACCTTCTGCTTTCAGAAGTGCAGCAATTGCAACTTTCAGCTTTGAAGAAGGCATTTTTACAGCAACTTTGTTTGCTGCCTGACCGTTACGAATGCGGGTCAGCATATCCGAAATCGGATCTTGCATGCTCATAAACTTTACTCCAAATGATTAAGTGGCAATTACCAGCTAGCCTTACGAAGTCCTGGAATCTCGCCTTTCATGCAAGCTTCACGAACTTTAATACGGCTTAGACCGAACTTACGTAGGAAACCGTGTGGGCGACCAGTTTGGTTGCAACGGTTACGCTGACGAGAACGACTTGAATCACGTGGAAGAGATTGCAGTTTAAGAACCGCGTTCCAACGATCTTCTTCAGATGCGTTTACATCGCTGATGATAGCTTTCAGAGTTGCACGCTTTTCAGCGAACTGAGCTACCAGCTTCGCACGTTTTTCTTCACGTGCTTTCATTGATTGTTTAGCCATAACAGTAACCCTTCACCTTACTTACGGAATGGGAAGTTAAAGGCAGCCAGCAGAGCACGGCCTTCCTCATCGGTACCAGCGGTAGTCGTGATAGTGATATCAAGACCGCGTACACGATCGACTTTATCGTAGTCGATTTCCGGAAAGATGATTTGCTCGCGAACGCCCATGCTGTAGTTACCGCGACCGTCAAAAGACTTGCCGTTAACACCGCGGAAGTCACGTACACGTGGTAGAGCGATAGAAATCAAACGCTCCAAGAAATCCCACATGCGCTCGCCACGCAAGGTTACTTTACAACCAATTGGGTAGCCTTCACGGATTTTGAAACCAGCTACAGATTTGCGCGCTTTAGTGATCAGTGGCTTTTGGCCAGAGATGATCGCCATATCAGACGCAGCATTTTCTAGTAGTTTCTTATCGTTGATTGCTTCACCAACGCCCATATTGAGGGTGATTTTCTCAATTCTAGGGACTTGCATGACGCTTGTGTAACTGAACTGTTTGGTCAGCTCAGCGACTACAGACGACTTGTAGTAATCATGCAGTTTCGCCATAGTAGAACTCCAAATTACTTCTAATTAGTTAGAAACGATTTCGTTGTTAGATTTAAAGAAACGAACTTTCTTACCATCTTCGAAACGGAAACCGATGCGGTCTGCTTTACCAGTTGCTGCGTTGAAAATCGCAATGTTAGAAACGTCGATCGCTGCTTCTTGCTCAACGATGCCACCTTGGACACCCATTGCAGGAACAGGTTTCTGATGTTTCTTAACTAGATTGATACCTTCAACGATAACTTTACCAGTTGCCAGAACCTTAGTTACTTTACCTTTCTTGCCTTTGTCTTTCCCAGCAAGAACGATTACTTCGTCATTTTGACGGATTTTAGCTGCCATTGTTGCCGCTCCTTACAGAACTTCTGGAGCCAGTGATACAATCTTCATGAATTTCGCATTACGAAGTTCACGAGTCACTGGACCAAAGATACGTGTACCGATAGGTTGCTCACTGTTGTTGTTCAACAGAACGCAAGCATTACGGTCGAAGCGAATGACAGAACCGTCTGGACGACGTACGCCTTTACGGGTGCGAACTACCACCGCCTTTAACACATCACCTTTTTTTACTTTACCGCGAGGAATCGCTTCCTTAACGGTAACTTTGATGATGTCGCCAACGTGGGCGTAACGACGGTGAGAGCCACCCAGAACCTTAATACACATTACGCTGCGAGCGCCTGAGTTATCAGCTGCATCCAGCATAGTTTGCATTTGGATCATGTTAGTGCTCCGCTAAATATTAAAAAAACTAGACCCATCTCGGGTCGGGCTGCCTCTTTAAAGGGACGCGAATTGTACCACCCTTTTTTTTGATTGGGTAGTCAAAAAACAAGCGGCTCCAAAAATAATTGGAGCCGCCTGAATTGCGAGAAAAAGTGGAGATTAGATCTTCGCTTTTTCTACAATTTTCACCAGAGTCCAAGACTTAGTCTTAGACAGTGGACGACATTCACGAATTTCAACGGTGTCGCCAATGCCACACTCGTTGTTTTCGTCATGTGCGTGTACTTTAGTCGTGCGCTTAACGAATTTACCGTAGATAGGGTGCTTCACCATGCGCTCGATAGCAACAACGATAGACTTGTCCATCTTGTCGCTAACAACACGACCTAGTTGAGTACGAATTTTGTCGCTCATTATGCGCCTGCCTTCTCAGTCAAAACAGTTTTCACACGTGCGATATCACGGCGTACAGCTTTCAGAGTATGAGTCTGCTGCAGTTGACCAGTCGCAGCTTGCATGCGCAAGTTGAACTGTTCTTTCAGCAAATTCAGTAGCTCAGAGTTCAGCTCTTCAACGCTCTTTTCGCGTAGATCTTGTGCTTTCATCACATCACCTGCTTAGTTACAAATGTAGTCTTGAATGGCAGTTTGCGAGCCGCTAGGCGGAACGCTTCACGTGCCAATTCTTCAGGTACACCATCAACTTCGTACATAACCTTACCAGGTTGGATTTGGGCTACCCAGTACTCAACGTTACCTTTACCCTTACCTTGACGAACTTCTAGTGGTTTTTCAGTGATTGGCTTGTCTGGGAACACACGGATCCAGATTTTACCTTGACGCTTGATATGACGCGTCATAGCACGACGTGCTGCTTCGATTTGACGAGCAGTCAGACGACCACGGCCAATAGCTTTAAGACCAAAAGAGCCGAAGCTTACTTCAGTGCCTTTCGCGAGACCACGGTTACGACCAGTCTGAACCTTACGGAACTTAGTACGTTTAGGTTGTAGCATCTGTCGACTCCTTACTTACGGCCTTTACGCGGCTTCTTGTTAGGCTTGTCAGCCTTTGGCTCTGCAGCTTCAGTTGCTGCTGGCATACCGCCTAGGATCTCACCTTTGAAGATCCAGACTTTAACGCCGATTACACCGTAGGTGGTGTGAGCCGAAGAAGTTGCGTAATCAATGTCAGCACGCAGAGTGTGTAGAGGTACACGACCTTCACGGTACCACTCTGAACGAGCGATTTCAGCGCCGCCTAAACGACCGCTTACTTCCACTTTGATACCTTTAGCGCCTAGGCGCATTGCGTTTTGTACAGCGCGCTTCATAGCACGACGGAACATTACGCGACGCTCTAGTTGAGACGCGATGCTATCAGCCACTAGCTGACCATCCAGCTCAGGCTTACGTACTTCAGCGATGTTGATTTGCGCTGGTACGCCAGCAATTTTTGCTACTGCTGCACGCAGTTTTTCAACGTCTTCGCCTTTCTTACCGATAACAACACCTGGGCGAGCAGTGTGAATAGTCACACGGATGCTTTTCGCAGGACGTTCGATAACGATGCGTGACAGAGACGCGTTTGCCAATTCCTTAGATAGGTATTGACGTACCTTGAAGTCGCCGTCTAGGTTGTCAGCGAAATCTTTGGTGTTAGCAAACCATGTAGCATTCCAAGGCTTAACGATGCCTAGACGAATACCATTTGGATGTACTTTCTGACCCATTGCTTACTCTCCTAGTCTCTTAGCGATCTGCGACAACCACAGTAATGTGGCTTGAACGCTTCAAGATACGATCCGCACGGCCTTTAGCACGAGGCATAATACGCTTCATGACTGGGCCCTCATCTACGAAGATTTTAGCGACACGTAGATCGTCGATGTCTGCACCTTCGTTGTGCTCTGCGTTCGCGATTGCAGATTCCAGAACTTTCTTAACCAGTTCAGCCGCTTTTTTGTTGCTGAAAGTCAGAAGTTCTAGCGCTTGATCCACAGATTTACCGCGGATTTGGTCTGCAACTAAGCGAGCTTTCTGAGGAGAAATACGAGCAAAGTTATGTTTAGCGATAGCTTCCATTATTTACCCCTTATTTCTTCTTAGCTTTCTTATCCGCAGCGTGACCGCGGTAAGTACGAGTAGGTGCAAATTCGCCCAATTTGTGACCGATCATCTCGTCAGTTACGAAAACTGGAACGTGTTGACGACCATTATGGACAGCGATGGTCAAACCGATCATTGTTGGAATGATCATTGAACGACGGGACCAAGTCTTAATAGGCTTTTTGTCTCCGCTTTCCACCGCTTTCTCTACCTTCTTCAGCAAGTGTAGGTCAATAAATGGACCTTTCTTGAGAGAACGTGGCATGGCTTATCCTCTTAAATAGATTACTTATTACGACGACGTACGATGTACTTGTCAGTGCGTTTGTTACTACGTGTCTTGTAGCCTTTGGTTGGAACGCCCCAAGGAGATACTGGGTGACGACCACCAGAAGTACGGCCTTCACCACCACCGTGTGGGTGATCAACCGGGTTCATTACCACACCGCGAACGGTTGGACGAACACCACGCCAGCGCGCTGCACCAGCTTTACCTAGTTCACGCAGCATGTGCTCAGCGTTGCCTACTTCACCGATAGTTGCACGGCCTTCAGACAGCACTTTACGCATTTCACCAGAACGTAGACGGATAGTTACATAAGCACCGTCACGAGCTACTAGTTGCGCGTACGCACCAGCAGAACGAGCCAGCTGTGCACCTTTTCCTGGAGTCAATTCAACGTTGTGGATAGTTGAACCAACTGGGATGTTGCGCATAGGCATTGCGTTACCCGCTTTAATCGGCGCATCTGGGCCAGATTGGATAACGTCACCAGCACGCAGACCTTTAGGTGCAATGATGTAACGACGCTCACCGTCTGCGTACAGAACTAGAGCGATGTTTGCGCTACGGTTTGGATCGTATTCTAGACGCTCAACTTTCGCTGGGATACCGTCTTTAGTACGTTTGAAGTCAACCAAACGGTAGTGTTGCTTGTGGCCACCACCGATGTGACGTACTGTGATACGACCGTTGTTGTTACGACCACCGTTCTTAGAGTTTTTCTCTAGAAGAGGGGCGTATGGCTTACCCTTGTGCAGGTCAGCGTTAACAACTTTAACAACGTGACGACGACCAGCCGAAGTCGGCTTACATTTAACAATAGCCATTTTTCAACTACTCCTGTTATTCCGCGCCGCCAACGAAGTCAAGATCTTGACCTTCATTCAAAGTCACGTACGCTTTTTTCACGTCTGAACGACGGCCTTGGCGCAGACCTTGACGCTTGGTCTTACCCTTGATGATCAGGGTATTTACAGACTTAACTTCAACTTCAAATAGCTTTTCTACAGCTGCTTTGATCTCTTTCTTAGTTGCATCTTTTGCTACTTTGAAAACGATAGTGTTCGCTTTCTCAGCAGACATAGTTGCTTTTTCAGAGATGTGCGGAGCACGTAGAACTTTTAGTAGACGCTCTTCACGGATCATGCCAGCATCTCCTCAACTTGCTTAACTGCAGCAGCAGTCATAAGAACCTTGTCAAATGCGATCAGGCTTACTGGGTCGATACCAGTTACGTCACGCACGTCAACTTTGTATAGGTTACGAGCAGCTAAGAACAGATTCTCGTCTACTTCGCCAGTAACGATGAGAACATCGTTCAGCTCAAGTTCTTTTAGCTTAGCTACCAGAGCTTTGGTCTTTGGAGCTTCAACAGAGAAGTTTTCAACAACGATCAAACGCTCTTGACGAACTAGCTCAGACAGAATGCTCTTCATAGCACCACGGTACATTTTCTTGTTTACTTTTTGGCTGTGATCTTGTGGTTTCGCAGCAAAAGTAACACCACCTGTACGCCAGATTGGGCTACGGATTGTACCAGCACGTGCACGGCCAGTACCTTTTTGACGCCATGGCTTAGCGCCACCGCCAGAAACTTCTGAACGTGTCTTTTGAGCACGAGTACCTTGACGAGCACCTGCTGCATAAGCAACAACTACTTGGTGTACAAGAGCTTCGTTGAACTCACGTCCGAAAGTAGTTTCGGAAACAGTTAGTGCGTTAGCACCTTTAACCATCAATTCCATTACTTACTCCTAGACGTTACGCTTTAACAGCTGGTTTGACGATCACGTTACCGCCAGTTGCGCCTGGGACTGCACCTTTAATCAGAAGCAGATTGCGCTCAGCGTCAACACGTACGATCTCTAGGTTTTGAGTCGTTACACGCTCAGCACCCATGTGACCTGCCATTTTTTTGCCTTTGAACACGCGACCTGGAGTTTGACATTGGCCAATTGAACCCGGTGCACGGTGAGACAATGAGTTACCGTGAGTCATATCTTGAGTACGGAAGTTCCAACGCTTAACAGCGCCTTGGAAACCTTTACCCTTAGATGTACCAGTAACGTCTACTTTTTTTACTTCGTTGAACAGTTCAACAGTCAGTTCAGAACCTACTGCAAACTCTTCACCGTTTTCCAAACGGAATTCCCAAAGACCGCGACCAGCTTCTACACCCGCTTTCGCGAAGTGACCAGCTTCTGGCTTAGTAACACGGTTAGCTTTCTTAGCACCAGTAGTTACTTGGATTGCAGCGTAGCCGTCAGTTTCAAGAGTTTTCACTTGAGAAACACGGTTTGCTTCAACTTCAACAACAGTTACTGGGATAGAAACGCCGTCTTCAGTAAATACGCGGGTCATACCCACTTTACGACCGATTAGACCAATCATTCTTCTAATCTCCCTTAACCTAGGCTAATTTGTACGTCAACGCCCGCAGCAAGGTCTAGACGCATCAGAGCATCAACAGTTTTGTCTGTTGGTTCAACGATGTCGATTAGACGTTTGTGAGTACGGATTTCGTACTGATCACGAGCATCTTTGTTAACGTGTGGAGAGATAAGAACAGTGAAACGCTCTTTACGAGTTGGCAGTGGGATTGGACCACGAACCTGTGCGCCAGTGCGCTTAGCTGTTTCAACGATTTCCGCTGTAGAAGCATCGATCAGTTTGTAATCGAAAGCTTTCAGGCGGATACGGATACGTTGGTTCTGCATGAGACAGAGCTCCAATATTAAAAAATTACACAAACAATATCGCCACTCAAACCCGTCAAGACGAGTGAATGTCGATTGATTTATGTGAAACCGTAGCATCCAAAATTAGGACGCATTGTCAGCTAATAGGTGATTAACCTGAACTATCGCGAGATAGTAGAAAGCTAAATTTTTATTAACTGCGAACATAAGCTGAGTATACATTACCTAACCTATCAATAAGATGGGTCAGCTCCTCGCTGCTCATTGGTTCACAACTGGCTTAACCAGTGCGGGGCATTATACCGATCACAGTTTCAGTTGCAAGGGATGTCTGAAAAATAAACGGAATTAAATCCAATTGTCGCTGTAGCGGAAGAGATGGGAGAAGCGATAGATAAGGTTGGGAAAAGATAAAAATAAACGGGCACTTTCGTGCCCGCCATCAGAGGTATACACCGTAAGCTTATTAATTAGCCATGCGCTGACGCACTGCTTCAAACAAGCAGATACCACAAGCTACTGAAACGTTGAGGCTAGAGACACTCCCAGCCATCGGGATCTTAATCAGTCCATCACACGTCTCGCGGGTTAGGCGACGCATACCATCCCCTTCAGCACCCATCACGATAGCCAGAGGCCCGGTAAGTTTGCTTTGGTAGATATCATGAGTCGCTTCGCCTGCGGTACCAACAAACCATACGCCTTTTTCTTGCAACGCACGCATCGTGCGCGCTAAGTTGGTGACGCGCACGAGCGGTACGGTTTCGGCCGCGCCACACGCTACTTTACTTACGGTTGCGGTCATTGGTGCCGATTTGTCTTTCGGTACAATCACTGCTGCAACCCCTGCTGCATCGGCATTACGCAGGCAAGCGCCTAAGTTGTGTGGGTCAGTGACTCCGTCTAGCACCAACAGCAATGGCTGTTCATGCTGAGCGAGAATATCGTCAAGATCATTTTCATTGAGTTGACGAGCGGGTTTAACACGGGCAATCAGTCCTTGATGGTTCGCGCCTTCCGCTTTGTCATCGAGCGCTTTGCGGCTCATCTCTTGAATT
>JBOFIW010000167.1:0-5541 GCA_051650365.1 Vibrio sp.
ACGGCTGGACTGACTTTAACAACACAGTTCAACTTGCAGTAGAGCAGCTACAAGAAGTCGGTATCAAAGCAAAAGCACGTACTCCTGAATTCGCGGTTTATAACCAAGCGATGTTAGAAGGTACATATGATGTTGCTTACACCAACTACTTCCACGGTGCTGACCCATACACTTACTGGAACAGTGCTTACAACTCAGCACTACAAGCTGGCGAAGGTATGCCACGCTTTGCAATGCACTTCTTTACAGACAAGAAGCTCGATGGCTTGCTAGATAGCTTCTACAAAACTGCGGATAAGAACGAGCAGATCGCTATCGCTCACGGTATTCAGAAGATCATTGCTGAAAACCAAGTCACAATCCCTGTTATGTCTGGTGCATGGATGTATCAATACAACACCACTCGCTTCACTGGCTGGTGGAATGAAGAAAATCCACAGGGCCGTCCAAGCGTTTGGGCTGGTATCCCAGAGCGTCTACTACATGTACTGGATTTGAAACCAGTTAAGTAATAAACGTTCATTTCTTGCGGCGCACAGCGTGCGCCGCCTATCTAAATCCCCTCATGTTGTTAAGCAAACATATGGCGCTCGTCGTCAGGGGATTTCTCGCTCTCAAATTCGCTAGGGGCGAGACCTGAAACCAGAGACAGGACAAAACTGGGTGAGTAAGGTGTAAGTTATGGGTTACTTTTTAAGACGATTGTCGTTCTATTTTGCCGCGTTGCTGGTTGCAGCAACATTAAACTTTATTATTCCACGTGCCATGCCTGGTGATCCGGTCACCATGATGTTTGCTAACGCAACTGCACAAGTTACCCCAGAGCGTATTGAAGCCATGAAACAGCTTCTTGGTTTTGTGGATGGACCTTGGTATGTCCAATATCTGACATACATCAAAAGCATTCTGACTTGGGAACTCGGCACTTCAATCAAATTTTACCCTTTAAGTGTGAATGAACTGCTTGGTAGCGCATTTGGATGGTCACTGTTCCTTGCCGGTACTGCGGTTATTATCTCGTTCTCTATCGGCTCTGTGCTCGGCATTTTTGCAGCATGGAAGCGTGGTAGTCGTTACGACACTTTTATCACACCAGGTATGCTGGTGATCCAGGCGGTACCACAAGTCGTTATCGCCATGCTTGCCATGTTCACTTTCGCCATCGGTTTAGGCTGGTTCCCTACCGGTTATGCCTACACAGCTGGCACAACTCCTGATTGGACTAGCTGGGCATTTATCAAAGACGTTGGCTATCACGCCATACTGCCACTGTTCTGTGCTTCCATTGTGCAAATCGGTGGTTTCTTGGTCAACATGCGTAACAACATGATTAACCTGCTCGCTGAAGATTACATCACCATGGCGAAGGGCAAAGGCTTGAGTGAAAACCGTGTGGTATTCAACTACGCAGCTCGCAATGCTTTACTGCCAAGTGTCACTGCTCTTTCTATGTCTCTCGGTATGGCGATTGGTGGTCAATTGATCATTGAAATCATCTTTAACTACCCAGGCTTAGGCACCGTGTTATTTAACGCTATTACCGCGCGTGACTACCAAGTTTTACAAGGTCAGCTGCTGATCATGACTCTATTCATGCTGTTCTTTAACCTACTGGCGGACATGCTATACGTTGTTCTAGACCCTCGCTTACGCAAGGGAGGTAAATAATCATGAAAGCACTCTGGAAACTCTTACGCGGCAACCGCATGGCTATGATTGGCGTGACCATCTTAAGCATGTTCTTTCTGCTGGCGCTAGCAGCCCCTCTTCTTACTTCCCATGCTCCAGATAAACGCACGGGTAATCCACATGAATACCCCTCTTTTGTAGTAAAAGCTGCAAAAGCTAACCCAGATGGCTGGGTAGCAGAAAACTTAGCGACGGATCGCCGCACTTTAGCGATGTCCAAAAAAGCCGACCATATATTGGGCACTACCCGTATGGGTCGCGATGTATGGTCACAAGTTGCTTATGGTGCTCGCGTATCCTTAGCTGTTGGCTTTGGGGCAGGTATCACCGTGTGTTTCTTAGCAACCGTCATCGGTGTCTCAGCGGGTTATTTTGGCGGGAAAATCGACGATTTCCTCACTGCTGCGATGAACATCATGTTGGTGATTCCACAATACCCACTGCTGTTCGTATTAGCCGCCTTTATTGGGGAAGCGGGACCTCTCACCATCGCGCTGATTATTGGCTGTACCTCTTGGGCTTGGGGAGCACGGGTAGTTCGTTCACAAACTATGGCACTACGTGAGAAAGAGTTTGTGAAAGCGGCTGAAGTATTAGGTGAATCTTCATGGCGTATCATCTTCGTTGAAATTCTGCCAAACCTAATTTCGATTGTAGGTGCAAGTTTTATCGGTTCAGTGATGTACGCCATCATGATGGAAGCGACGATTTCCTTCTTAGGTTTAGGCGATCCAAACACCATCAGTTGGGGCATCATGCTGTACAACGTACAGACTTCATCTTCTATGCTGATCGGCGCTTGGTGGGAACTGCTAGCACCTTGTATTTCTTTGACTCTATTAGTAACAGGCCTTGCACTGTTGAACTTTGCGGTTGATGAAATAGCTAACCCACAATTACGTTCACATAAAGGCATGAAGCGTTGGAAAAACCTTGCCAAGCAAGACCAAAAAGCGCGTGAGCCAAACGTACCACCTCAAAATGCACTTTGGAGCGGAGATAAATAATCATGACTGCACCATTAATCTCAATCCGCAACTTATGCGTGGACTACATTACCGATGCTGGCGATGTCCGTGCCTGTAACAATGTGAGCTTCGATTTAGCCCCAGGCGAGGTGTTTGGCCTGGCTGGAGAGTCTGGTTGTGGTAAATCAACCGTTGCCTTCTCGCTAATGCGCCTCCATAAGCCGCCCGCGTTCATCACAGGTGGCGAGGTGATCTTCAACGGTGAAGACATTCTGAAATACAGCGATGAGCGTATGCAAGCGTTCCGTTGGAAAGAAATGTCGATGGTATTCCAAAGTGCAATGAACGCGCTGAACCCCGTTCTGACCATGGAAGAGCAATTTTGCGATGTGATCATGCGCCATACCAATATGACGCGTGAGCAAGCAAAGCGTCGTGCTGAAGGGCTGCTAGAAATTGTTGATATTCACCCAAGCCGACTCAACGATTATCCGCACCAGTTCTCTGGTGGTATGCGTCAACGCTTGGTGATTGCGATTGCGCTCGCGCTCAATCCAAAAATGATCATTATGGATGAACCGACTACCGCTCTTGATGTGGTGGTTCAGCGTGAAATTCTGCAAAAAATTTACGCGCTAAAAGAAGAGTTTGGTTTCTCTATTCTGTTCATTACTCATGACTTGTCACTGATGGTCGAGTTCTCAGACCGTATCGGCATCATGTATTCCGGTGAATTGATTGAGGTTGCACCTTCAAAACAAATTCTGGAAACCCCTTACCACCCTTATACCAAAGGGTTGGGAAGCTCTTTCCCACCATTAACCGGACCCAAAACAAAACTCACAGGGATCCCTGGAAACCCGCTCAACTTGTTGGAAATCCCTCAAGGATGCCGTTTCCAAGCTCGCTGCGACCGAGTTCATGAAGCTTGTACTAAGGTACCGACCGTACTGCGCCAAATTGAGCATGGCCGTTTTTCCAACTGCCATCTGTACGGGCAACCTAGTGCCGCACTCAAACGCTAAGACGCACGGCACAGCAGTAGCAAAGAATTTCTGGAGACAAATATGAGCAAACCACATGGCGAATTACTGGTTGAGGGGAAAAATCTGGTTAAAGATTTTGCCATCAACAGTAACGCACTCAAACAGCCAATGATGCGTGCAATCAACGACGTGTCATTCAAAATGTACAAAAGCCGCGGTTTATCTGTGGTGGGTGAGTCTGGTTCAGGCAAATCCACCACTGCCAAGATGATCGCTAAAATGTATGCCCCAACCTCAGGCGTGATCGAGTACAAAGGTCGTGATATCCAAGAGATCGTTTCTCGTGATGACTTAATGCACTACCGCGAAGGCGTACAGATGGTATGGCAAGATCCGTTTGGTTCTCTCAACCCAACCCATACCATTTTCCATCATATTGCGCGCCCACTGTTGATCCACAAAAAGGTCACTCCAGGCAACAAGAAAGAGCTGGAAGAGCGTGTTTACGAATTGCTTGAGCAAGTAGGTTTGATCCCACCGAAAGCGACGGCCGCTAAATACCCACACCAGCTCTCTGGTGGCCAGCGTCAGCGCGTTAACTTGGCACGTAACATTGCTGTTGGTGCTGAGGTCGTGTTAGCTGATGAACCCACTTCGATGCTAGACGTTTCAATCCGTGCTGGCGTACTCAACCTAATGGAAGAGATGAAGTTTGAGCGTCAAATGTCGCTGCTGTATATCACGCACGATATCGCAACCGCTCGCTATATCGCCGAAGACTTAGCCGTTATGTACGTGGGACACATGGTGGAATGGGGCGATACTGACGAGATCATTCACGATCCACAACACCCTTACACCAAGCTATTAGTGTCAGCGGTACCGGATCCGAAAAAATCGATCCACGAAAAATTGGAAGGCAACAAAGGCGAGATCCCATTATGGACTCCGAATTCTGTTGGCTGTCCATTTGCAGGCCGCTGCCTACACGCATCCGCAAAATGCCGCGAAGCTTTACCGGAAGTGACCCAACTGTCTGACAACCACTTTGTACGTTGTTATTTGTTTGAAAAATAAAACTAAATTGCTCCCTGCTTTGCAGGGAGCTTGAGCCCTAGTGCGGAGAACATAATGCAGTTACTGACCAACCACATTGGCTATGAAATTCAAGGCCCGAAGCAAGCGGTTTTGCTGTGTGGACAAACACAATTAATGGATGATTGTGTACTTTTGGTTTGCGCTCGTAGTCATCAAACTGTGGCCACTTTCCCAATTGAGAGACACGGTAATGTAGACAACTGGCATCAGGGACAGTTTCATCGTATCGACTTTTCGAATTTCATGACTTCAGGTGATTTCTATTTGCGCTTGGGTCATATTCACTCTGCCAACTTTACTATTGCGCAAGGCGTATTAATGCACCACACATTCTCCGATGTGCTGCACTATTTCAAGTCTCAACGCTGCTCTGGGCAGTTTGATCAACAAGATAAGCAAGTACCACTACTGGGCACATCAACCACTGCCGATGTGCACGGCGGTTGGTACGACGCTTCAGGTGACGTTAGTAAGTATCTCAGTCACCTTTCTTACGCTAACTACTTGAACCCACAACAAACACCTATGGTGGTCTGGAACATGTTCAAAGGGTTAGCGGTTTTACAACATCACTCGGGTTTTGCATCGTTTTCTCGCACTCGCCTCAAGGATGAAGCGTTGTTTGGTGCTGATTTTCTACGCCGTATGCAAAACTCCGAGGGATTTTTTTATATGACCGTCTTTGATAAATGGAGCAAAGACACCAAGCAGCGGGAGATTTGTTCCTACGCGACCCAACAAGGCCATAAATCCGCTGATTATCAAGCGGGTTTTCGCCAAGGCGGTGGCATGGCGATTGC
>JBOFIW010000168.1:0-3056 GCA_051650365.1 Vibrio sp.
TTCAGCAGTGGCAAGGCCGTAAAGCGCAACCTAGCGAAGCAACACTTAACTAAACCCACTGGCCGGCGACGTAGCCACTCGACCAAGCCCATTGGAAGTTATAGCCGCCGAGCCAACCAGTCACATCCATTACTTCACCGACAAAGAACAGACCTTTCACGGTTTTGCATTCCATGGTTTTTGATGAGAGGCAATCGGTATCCACGCCGCCGAGCGTCACTTCAGCAGTGCGATAACCTTCGGTGCCGTTTGGCACAATCGACCACTGTTCTAAACTGGTTTGCACCGAGTCGTGCTCTTTGGGGGAATACTGTTTCAGCGGTTTATCGGTAAACAGTTGGCGCTCAATCAACACTTCAACCAAACGCTTTGGTAGCACTTTCGATAAGGTATTTTTCAAGGTTTGATTCGGGTGCGCTTCTTTTTCGCTATTCAGCAGCTCCGCCAAATCCACGTCCGGCACTAAATTGGTGGTGATGGTTTGTCCCGGCGTCCAATAGGATGATATTTGCAACACCGCTGGTCCAGATAAGCCGCGATGAGTAAACAGCAAGGCTTCTTTGAAGGTTTTTCCGCATTCCGCGCGCATCTCCACCGGAATCGCAATCCCCGATAATGGCGCGAAATCTTCCTTATCTTGCACATGCAAAGTAAATGGCACTAGGCCTGCCGTGGTACTGATCACGGGTAAGCCAAACTGTTCAGCAATCTTGTAACCAAATGGTGTTGCGCCCAATTTCGGCATCGACAAACCACCCGTGGCAACCACCAACGATGCACACTCAATCTCACCGATGGTAGTTTGCAGCGTAAAGCCTTGCTCCGTTTGGGCTATCGCACTGATTTCAACTTGATAACGCTGTTCGATATTCGGTTGGTTACACTCGCTCAGAAGCATATCGACAATCTCTTTGGCCGAATCAAGGCAAAACAGCTGGCCATGATCACGTTCTTCATAAGCAATGCCGTATTTGCTCACTAGCGAGATGAAATCCCAGTTGGTGTATTGCGAAAGCGCCGATTTCACAAAGTGCGGGTTTTGGCACAAGTAGTTGGCGGCAGAAACATCGTAGTTAGTGAAATTACAACGGCCACCACCGGAGATCAGAATTTTTCGCCCCGGTTTTTTGGCATGATCGAGCAGCAATACCTGACGGCCACGTTGTGCCGCCTGCGCCGCGCACATTAAACCTGCTGCACCCGCGCCAATTATCACTACATCGACTTTCTTGCTCATCACTGCCACCTAATACCATAAAAAAAGGATGTGCTGAGTGCACATCCTTACTCACTTGGGCGGCTATTCTAACGGCAAATCGTCACGCTGCCAACGCAATGCCAATGCAGGGCAAATACCGGCAATTAGAGCATAAAGGCAACGACTGTGGTTAGAATCAGTAACGAACCGGACAGAATAAACAGCTCACGAACGCGATCACACTTGCCAGTAAACACGGGATCATGATGATGGTGATACTCGCGGCCTTTTAGGTAATGGTATAAGCGCACCTGCTTGGTCACGTTACCATGGGTGGTAAAAAAGCCCCGACCATCAACTTGTTGATAAAGGAGTGGATGGGCTTCACGCATGATGTAAATAAGCGAGCGCAGAGCAGTTAAATAGCGAGCCATATTAATCGCCGTCACCACCATAAGCGCAAATAGAATGGTATCTCCACTGATCATCTTTTCCTCCCTACACCTTGTGTTGAGAATGCCCAGAGAAAAAGACGATCGCTTCAGTTTGTCTTTTTGCCGATCTTACTCAGCAGGAGCATCCATCACAGAAGATGAGCCTTTTTTTGCCAATGCCGCGAGATCTTTGTCAATGAAGAACAGTGCCTTACCATCTTCACCAACCAGCTCTAGCTTATCTAAAATCCCTTTAAACAACTTCTCTTCTTCGTGCTGTTCAGCCACGTACCACTGAAGGAAGTTAAATGTTGAGTAATCTTGGGAGGTGAACGCCACATGAGCCAGTTTATTAATCTGTTGCGTGATCTTCTGTTCATGTTGGTACGTCTCACGAAACACTTCACCCAGTGAAGCAAAATCGTGGCGTGGCGCAGCGATCGCACCAAGGATTGGCAATGCACCGGTTTCACTCACATAAGTGAACAGACGTTGCATGTGCTGCATCTCTTCTACCGCGTGAACGCGTAAAAACTCTGCAGCTCCGTCAAATCCTTTGTCTTCACACCAAGCACTCATTTGTAAGTATAGATTGGATGAAAAAAATTCGAGGTTAATTTGCTCATTGAGATGTTCAACCATCGCCTGCGACAACATAAAAAGCTCCTAATTCACTGTAACTATTTGAACGCACTATAGCATGTTCACCGGTTATTGTAGCCATAGCCCAAGTCAGCGCCACCAAACTGAGATCACTGCGACAAAAAATTCCCCCATCCGGTGCTACGCTGTATTGAGTCACCTAAAAAGGAGTCAGCATAATGAGTTATCAGCATCTTTTGGTTGCGGTGGATCTGTCTGAAGACAGTAAACTGCTGGTTGAAAAAGCGGTGGCGTTGGCCAAACCTCTCAATGCAGAAGTCTCATTTATCCATATTGATGTTAATTACGCCGAGCTGTATACAGGCCTAATTGATATTAATTTGGCCGAAACTCAGCATCACGCTATGGAAGCCTCGCAAAAGCAGCTACAAGATTTAGCGCAACATGCCAGTTACCCTATCAAGCATACTCTGGTGGGCAGCGGTGATTTAACCAATGAATTGTGCGAAACCATCAGCGAATTTAACGTGGATCTTTTGGTGTGTGGCCATCATCAGGATTTCTGGAGCAAACTGCTCTCTTCTACTCGTCAGCTTATCAATAGCTCGCCAGTGGATATGCTAGTCATACCACTCAACGACTGACGAACGAAAAAGACTCGGGTAGACTGCGGATCCCATTCACTCATTCAGTCGCGTTATGGTTTATCTCTCTGCAGTCACCCTGTTATGGGCATTTTCGTTTAGCCTGATCGGCGTCTATTTAGCCGGTCAGGTCGATTCTTGGTTTGCGGTTTGGATGCGAGTAGCTCTCGCGAGCTT
>JBOFIW010000169.1:0-3411 GCA_051650365.1 Vibrio sp.
TGTATCGAATGTAACGGCTGTGTCACTGCCTGTAAAAATGAAAACGATGATGCTCTGGAATGGGGCATCCAACGTCGCCGCGTGGTCACGCTAAACGATGGTGAACCGGGTGAAAACTCGATTTCCGTTGCTTGCATGCACTGTACCGATGCACCTTGTATGGCGGTGTGTCCGGCAGACTGCTTTGTGCATACCGAGGATGGCATTGTGCTGCACAACAAAGATCTCTGTATCGGTTGTGGTTACTGTTTGTTTGCTTGTCCGTTTGGAGCTCCACAGTTTCCAAAACAAGCTTCATTTGGTGAGCGCGGCAAGATGGACAAATGTACCTTCTGTGCTGGCGGTCCGGAGACAGAGCCAGGCTCAGAAGAGGAGCGTCGTAAATACGGTGCAAACCGTATTGCGGAAGGTAAGCTGCCAATGTGTGCATCTCTCTGTTCTACCAAAGCGCTGCTGGCAGGTGATGCGGAGAAAATCTCTGATGTCTTCCGTCAACGAGTGGTTGAACGTGGTGCGAAAGGTGCCGGTTGGACGAACGGTGAAGATCTCGCGTATGACGCAACTCGGAGTTAAGTGGCTATGAGACAACAAATTTCTCGCGCCACTCGTTTTGTGCTGCCTTTATTGGCAGCACTGCTGTGCTGGTTGGCTCAACCAGTGATGGCAGAAGAGAACGCAAAACCGGATGTGGTGCAAAAAGAGATGACCCAACTGGCAGGAGCAGACTTTTGGCGTCAGGTACGACAAGGCGAAGCGGGTTACACCACGTCTCAGTCTCCTGAACATGGCGTGTTGATCAGTAAACCGGGTGAAACTTGGTTTATCCTCAAAGAGAAATGGATGTCTCCGGCTGGTGCGGTGGCGATTTTCGGTAGCATTGCGATGGTGGTGCTGGCGTATATCGCGGTTGGCCCGCTGATGCTGAGTAAGCCGCGCACCGGACGTAAGCTGAATCGCTGGTCACGTTGGGATAGGGCACTGCACTGGAGTATGGCATTTACTTTCCTGACCTTGGCGTTCAGTGGTCTGATGCTGGTGTATGGTAAACATTTCTTAAAACCGTACATCCCGAGTGAGCTGTGGGGCTGGATCATCTATGCCGCGAAGCAGTATCACAACTACATGGGACCACTGTTTTTCATTCTGCTGATGTTTGTGCTGTTCAAATGGTGGCGTAAATCCATCTTCAATAAAGTGGATGTGCAGTGGTTTATGAAGCTCGGTGGCATGGTAGGTAAACACAAAGGTTCACACCCTTCAGCAGGTTTTTCCAACGGTGGTGAAAAGGCCATTTATTGGTTGCTGATCGTGTTTGGTACCTTTGCGGCCATCAGTGGTTTGGTGCTCGACTTCCCGGTTTTCGGTCAAACGCGTCGTGATATGGAATTGTCGAACCTGATTCATATGTTCTCGGCACTGATCTTAATCTGTGGCTTTATCTTCCATATCTATATCGGTTTGTTTGGTATGGAAGGCGCATTAGAAGGTATGGTGACAGGCAAAGTAGATGAAACTTGGGCGAAAGAGCATCACGATCTTTGGTATGAAGAAGTGAAGCGCCGCGGTGAAATTGAAGAAGTGAATGCGGAATCTCAACCAGCCTCATTCAATCAAACGAAAGGAGAGGTGAGCCATGAATCAAGATAGAACCCACAAGTCAGTGTGGTTTGTCTACATTGCGAGCTTACTGACGCCATTCACCTGCTTGCTCTCTGGCGTCATTGGTATCATCTATGCCGGTTATCGACTGGATAAAAACCAAGATGGAGAGATTGCCAATTCTCACTACTATGGGTTAATTCGCAGTTTCTTCCTCTATCTTACTTTCTTCGTGGTATTGATTGTAACGGTGGCGACCACTAACGGCATTATTATGGGGGTTAACCGCTACTGGATGCATGAAACTTGGTTAGGTAAGCTGGGGCATGGCATCCCTTATGTGGGTGCTATCATTGCCGTTGGAGCCATCTCCATTTGGATTTGGCGTATGATTCAAGGTATGCAGCAATACCAGCGCAACTTACCGCACGCCCCGTCAACAGGGCCCAATTTATAATCTCGTACCCGACCATTGAGTCGGGTATTTTTTTGTTTCTACCGGCTTCCTTGCTTGATTGTTGTGCGCGTTGTTTTGGTGCTGTTACACCAATTTGGTGCAGATTTATTGCAAACTGTAACTACCCACGGTTTTACCTCTCTCGCTTTACAAACAAATCCCCCCATTTATCAATACATTACTCATCTATTTCAAAACGTATTTTCTAATCGAAAAGCTGGAACAGCTTTTGCTCTGTCGAGCTTGAATCTTCTTTTCTCACCAACTTGGTGAAAATAACAACAAAGCACAGGATAAGTGCATAACAGACGATGGAGTATCACAACAATGAGCGATAGCGTAAGTCAGGTGCAAGGCGCCGTTCAAACCCTGACTCAAAGTTCGGACACCTTATTTTTGCTGCTTGGAGCCATCATGGTGTTCTTGATGCATGCAGGCTTTGCTTTCCTTGAAGTAGGTACGGTTCGGAAGAAAAATCAGGTTAACGCGCTGGTGAAAATCTTGGCTGATTTTGGGGTTTCCACAATTGCCTATTTCTTTATTGGTTATTGGATTGCTTATGGGCATCATTTCTTTGCCGATGCAGCGACACTGTCGCAAGGTAATGGGTATGACTTGGTGAAGTTCTTTTTCCTACTGACCTTTGCGGCGGCCATTCCTGCGATTGTGTCCGGCGGTATTGCTGAACGCGCGCGATTCTATCCGATCCTTTTCGCCACATTTTTCACAGTTGGGCTGGTTTACCCTTTCTTTGAAGGGATCATTTGGAATAGCAACTTTGGCGTACAAGACTGGTTTGCAGCCAATTTAGGCGCGCCATTTCACGACTTTGCTGGTTCTGTCGTTGTTCACGCTGTCGGTGGTTGGATTGCGCTAGTTGCCGTTGCTTTCTTAGGAATGCGTCGTGGGCGCGTGCGCGCAGGCAAACACACTAACTTTGCTCCCTCTAACATTCCCTTTTTAGCGCTTGGTGCATGGATTCTAAGTGTCGGTTGGTTTGGCTTTAACGTGATGTCAGCACAAACCTTAAATGGCATCAGCGGATTGGTGGCCATGAACTCTTTAATGGCGATGACGGGGGGTATTCTTGCGGCATTAGTCGCCGGAAAAAATGACCCAGGTTTTATCCATAACGGCCCTTTAGCGGGCTTGGTTGCGGTGTGTGCGGGTTCTGACTTAATGCATCCACTAGGAGCCTTAGTCACTGGTGTGGTTGCGGGTGTGGTGTTTGTCTGGTTATTTACTGCCTTACAGAACAAAACCAAAATTGATGATGTACTCGGTGTGTGGCCTTTGCATGGTGTGTGTGGTGCATGGGGAGGCATTGCGGCCGGAATATTTGGTCAAACAGCTTT